>JASHTT010000212.1 GCA_030040415.1 Streptosporangiaceae bacterium
CATGGCCTACCTCGTCGTGGTGTGGCGGGAGGGCCAGCTCGGATCGCGTGCCTTCGTTGCCCTGCTAGCTGTCGCGATGACGCTCCAGGTCTACCTGTTCCTCGAGACCTTCGCCGAGATGGTGGTGGTCTGGATCGTCGCACTGGTGCTCGGCTTCCTGCTGGCCGGACGGCCCGGACGGGCAGAGCTGATCAGGCTCGGCAAGCTCGTGGGAGTGGCGCTGCTGATTGCGCTCGTCCTTGGCGCGCCGTATTTCGCCTATGCCCTGGCGCACACGCCGCCGCTGTTCCAGCGCAAGCCCAGCCTGAACTCGCTCAACGTGGAGAGCCTGTTCGTCCCGCGATACGGCAGCCTGCACGGCCTGCACTGGCTTGCCCACGTCTCTAGCTACACGACGAAGTCCTCCGAGGCAGGCTACGTCGGCCTCCCGCTGCTGGCCGTCACCATCGCCCTGGCGGTCAAGACCTGGTCGAACAAGCTCACCAGGTTCCTGCTGATCATGTTGGCCTTCGTGATCGCGGCATCCCTCGGCCCGTGGCTGGAGGTGACGAGCAGGGGCGTCTTTGAGTTGCCGTGGGGCAAGCTGTGGGAGCTGCCGGTGGTGCGCAGCGCGTTCCCAGAACGGATCATGATCTTCGCCTACCTCGCCCTCGCGGTCATCGTCGCCGTATGGCTCGCCCGCCCGGGCAAGGCGTGGGTCAAGTGGCTGATGGCTCTGCTCGTGCTGGCCGCCATCGCGCAGGACGCACCGACGATGAACCTGCCCCCCACCTACCGGGTTCCGGCCTTCATCACAGCCGGTACGTACCGCAAGTACCTGACTCCCGGGGAGACCGTCCTGGTACTGTCCCGGCGCGGCAACGCGGGCATGCTCTGGCAGGCAGAAACGGACTTCTACGTGCGCATCGTGGGCGGCTATGTGAACGAGTCGATCACCCCGAAGTCCGATGTGCCGACCGTGGTTGCCGATCTGAAGTACTTCAACCACACGCGCGCCAGGCACTTCCGCTGGTTCCTGAGGCACGACAAGATCGGCGCGATCCTCGTCGAGAAGCACTGGGCGATGGACTGGAACAAGCTCCTGAGAATGCTGGGCCTGCACTACAAGCTGGTCGGCGGCGTCTACGTGTACCAGGTAGGACCGCACGCGCTAGCGCGCGATCACGTTCATACGCGCGCGGTGGTCTGAGCCGCCTCGGCTTCCGCCTCAGGCGACCGGCGCCCCGCGAACTGAGGCCACAGCCAGGCCAGCAGCAGGAGCAGCAATACGACGACAATGGCGGCGGCCGATGCCGCCGCGCCGACCGTGACCAGGGGCGGCTTATAGCTCCAGGTCACGGTGCCCAGTCCGGGCGGGACGTCAACCTCCTGCACCACGCCGGCCCGGTGCACCACCAGCGGCACGGCCGGTCCCTTCCGCGGCTGCCACCTTGCTGTCCAGCCCGGTATGGCCGCCACCGAGCGGATCAGCCGCACCCCGTGCGGGGACTGCACGGCCGCCGCGATAGGGTCGTCTGCCGGACCGCCAAGCGCCGTGACGGCATCGCCCGCCGCTGACGTGCCGGGGCTCGGCACCAGCCTGAGTGCACCCTGAGCATCGCGGTCGGCGAAGATCCCGAACGAGCCGTCCTGCCCCGCGAACGCCCACTGCGGCGGTTGCAGCGCATCCTGCAATATGCCGTCGGCCACCAGCACGCCCCGGCCGCGGGCGACGATCGCGGGCGGGCCGAGCACCGCGCCACCTGGGCCGGCCAGCCCGACCACCGCGACACTGGTTAGCGGCCGAGGCAGCGTGGCCACCAGGGTCGAGGTGCTGCCCGCTGCGGCGGCGAACCAGTGAACGCGGCCGCCCGGTGTCATCAGCCCGACCCGCAGGCCGGCCGCCGAGCCCTTCTGGCCGTCCGCCACCTGCACCTTCGACACGGCCAGCGCGGCGCCGAAATACCACGTGGTGCGACCGCCTGCGCGGATTACGCGGCGGCCGGTCCCCGGCGGCCCCGCAGCAGGCCCGTCCGCGTCCGCCGCAGTTACCAGGTAGCCGGGCAGCGTGAGCAGCACTGAGGTGTCGAGCTGGCCGAGCACGCCGTCGGCCACGGCCTTCGGGGCGAGCACGTCCTGACCGTCCCCGACCGCATGATGCGCGCCTGTTGCCGACGCGTACCGGCCATCGACTATCGACGAATATCCCTGCACCGAAGGTGTTCCGCTCATCACGTTGAGGTCGGGCGAGCCGAGCTGGGTCAACTCGGCGCCGTCGAGCAGGCGGGGATCGTAGATAGCAAAACGTCCCGGATAACCGAGGGCCGAGACCGGGCGGACCGCCGGGGCACCATTGCCCGCACGCTTGCGGGCGTGGCCGGACGGATGAGCTGCTGCCGCCCTGCTGACCTTGCTGGCCGTCACGTCCTGGCCGCTCCCGGCATGCGGCGCCACGGCGACCACGGCGAGCACCGTGAAGACCACCACGTCTGCCACGACGAACGCTGCCACCAGCCCGGTGCGCAGCCGCGGCGAGATCCGGCTGGCTGCCACCACGAGCGCGACCGCTGCGACGCCGAGTACCGCGTACGGGATAAGCCACGGCCCGAGTCGGCCGCCGGCCGAAGCCGCTACGCTGCTGGCCACCCCCATCCAGCTCAGCAGCGCCGTATGCCGGGTGATGCCGAGCAGGGCGACCGCGATCACGGCGAGCGGCGGCAGGATGCCCAGCAGGGTGCCGAGGTCCGCCCGGCGCAGGAGGCCGTGGACGGCGGGGCGACGGTCGCCGTCTGGCAGCGGCCGGTCCGCCCAGTAGGCAAGCAGGATGGCCAGCGCCAGGTCGGCGACCAGGATGCTGCGGCTCTGCAGCCGCTGATCACCGAACAAGGGCACGTGCACGAGCAACCGACCCAGCGGGGTGTTACCGCCGAGCGCGAACAGCAGGCCGACCACCGCCACGATGTGCCAGACCAGCCACTCCGGCGGTCGTGATCGCAGCCGCAGCCGGCCGAGCAGGGCGAGCGCGGCCACGAGCGGCAGGATGCCGACGTAGCTGGTCACCTCGGCCAGGTTGTAACTCGCCAGGAAGGACGGCTGACTGAAGGAGCCGGACCCGCCGAGCAAGTCGGGCACGAAGATCAGCAGGAGCCACTTGGGTGCCAGTGAGCCCGCGTTGAACAGCGCGAGCGAGTTGGCCGCGCGCTGGGACGTGGCCACCGCGGCGAGGCCAGGCAGCAGCTGGACGGCACCGAGGCAGGAGCCGAGGGCAAGTCCGCCTGCCACCCAAGCGGCCGCGGGAACAAAGCGACGCCCGAGCATCGCGACCCGCCACGCCGCGAATATGACAAGCACCAGGCCCGCATCGTCGATGGCGCGCGGCTCACCGGCCAGGATGGTAAGGCCGAAGGTGAGTGCCAGCACGCTAACCCAGGCAAGCCGCGATCGCAGGCCGCGATCCTCGGTCAGCGCAAGGACAGCAAGCAGCTCCACCGGCACCCAGCTCATCCCGGCCACCAGGCCAAGGTGACCCACCTGGGCCGGCATGGCGCCGGCGAACGCGAAGCAGAGCGCACCTAGGAAGCTCGCCAGGCTGCCCAGCCGAAGCCGGCGCAGGAAGCAGAACATGCCGATGCCGGCCACCAGCCAGATGACAACGAGGTTGATGCTCCAGGCGGCGATCCCCGGCAGGACGGCGAACAGCCATGTCAGCGGGTACGCGGCGCCAGCGTTCCAGTCCGCGAGCAGCGGCGCGCCGCTCCAGATGTACGGGTCGTACAGCGGCAGCTGGCCGGCCCGCAGTTGCTGGCCGACGAGGACGCGCAACGGGTAGTTCTGGGTGAGGTCATCACCGGGCCAGACCGGGTGCCCGAGCATGGCGGGAACGCCAAAGATGAGCACGGGGACCACGGCTAGCACGGCAACGGCGAGGATGTCAGGACGCTGCAACCGGCCGGCGACGCGCACGGTCACTGGCCGCGGGCTGTCAGCTTCTCCGCCCGCGGTCGCCGTCCGGCGACCCAGCCTGGTCGGGCTCCTCAGCATGACCGCCGCGGCGATCCCGCGATCCGGCTTGCGGGGGTTCCGGGGACCGCCCCCCGTGCCAGCACAGCCAAGCGTGCCGACACCCACGGCGCGGGACAAGCCATGCTGCTGGTCTCCGTCCTTTCATGAGTGCGTCATAAGTTGTGGCGCCCCGCAGACGGAACCGATGGCACGCCCCGCACACCCAGGGCTATCAACTTACCTGGCCGAGGGCCCCGGCCAGGTGGGACCCCGCTGACACGCAGGGAACAGGCGGGCCGCCCGAATCTGACGTTGACGTTAAGATTAGGATGGTGCTTTGTTGGATGCAAGGATTGCCAGCCGCAAGGGCCAGCGGAAAGCCAGGGAAAAGCGCATGACGGCCGGGGACGCAGTGCACCAGGGGCCAGCCCGCTATGGCAGGCGCCGCACGGGTGCCGGCGGTCGGGGCGGCGGTGGCGAGGCGCTGCTCGGCATCGGCGCCGCCGCGGCACAGGCCGGCGTCTCCCAACGGGCGCTTCGGTACTACCAGCAACTCGGGCTCCTCACGCCGTGCAGCAGTACACCTGGCGGCATGCGCCGCTACTCCGAAGCCGACATCTCGCGGGTAGCCCGGATCCGCCAGTTGCAGACGCTGCTCGGGCTGAACCTCGACGAGATAGCCATAGTGCTCCGCCATGAGGACCGGATGGCCGCGATCAAGGACGCCTACCGCGACGAGCATGCAACCGATGCCGACCGGCGCGGGCTAGCGGCCGAGAGCCTGCGGCTCCAGCAGGAACTGCGGTCCACCGTGCAGGCGAAGCGCGCGGCGATCGACAGCTTCCTGGCCGACCTCGATGAGCGCATCCTCCGAACCCGTGACATCCTCGAAGGCGTCGCAGCGGCCAGCCCTGCGAGAGAGGACTGACATGCCTGCCCAGGTCAGGACAGCGGCAGCCAAACGTCCGCAGACCACCAAGCCGACCCCGCTCGACGGCTCAGCAAGGCCGGGGTCCCGGGTAGCGCCGTCTCTTGGCGGCGGGGCGCCAGCCCAGGGACGCGTGCTTGGCCCGCAAGGCCGGCAGACCGTGCGCCGGCTGCTCGAGGCCGGTCTGGCCGAGTTCGACGAGAGCGGATTTCAAGCCGTCACCGTCGATGACGTCGTTCGCCGGGCGAGGACCTCACACGGCACCTTCTACCTCTACTTCGCCAGCAAGGAAGACCTGTTCAGGACGCTGCTCAGGGACTCGCTGGCGGCCATGCAGCTGATCACGGACGAGTTCCCGGTCGTTACGCCAAACGAGCGCGGCAGGGCAGCCCTGCGCAGCTGGGTGAGCCGATTCTGCGACACCTACCAGGCGCACGCCACCGTGCTGCGGGTGCTGAGCCAGGCGGACGTCGTCGGCGAAGACGTCTACGGCGACGGCTTGCAGGTGCTGTTCCAGCTTGCCGAGACGATCACCCAGGGCATGACCGCTGCGGCGCCCGCCGCGCAGGATGACGGAGCGGCGTCCACGGCGCACGCCGAGCTGACAGCGGTCGCCTGCCTGATGATGCTCGAGCGCATCAACTACCTGCTCGCGGTCGAGGTCGAACTGCCAAGGGACGAGATGATCGACCGGCTCACCGCCATCACCTACGCCGCGTTCCACGCCCCGCGGGCCTAGCCGGGCGGCACTGTCACGTTCCTGGCCCGCCGGGTGTCATGACCGGTGACCGCGACGGCGCGGTTACCGTTCGACCACGAAGGAGGCCGTGGCCATGGCCAGCTACCTTGCTCCGGTCGAGAAGCCGCAGCGCCCGATATTCCGGCTGATCTACTTCTTCAGCCGCCGGCAGTTCGGCAAGGTCATGGGACCCATCACCGTGTTCGGCGCACGGATGCCGTTCGGGTTCATGTCCTTCTACGGCAAGCTGTCAAGGCTGGACCGCAAGCTGCAGCTCCCGGCACGGACCGCGGTGCTGATCCGCGAGCGGGTGGCCAGCGTCAACGGCTGCCTGTTCTGCATGGACGCGGCACGATGGTTCGCGATGCGCGAGCAGCCGGACAACCTGGCCCGGCTGGACGCCCTGCCGGACTACCGGACCAGCCCGCTGTTCACCGACGCCGAGCGCGCTGCACTGGACTACGCCGGGCAGCTCGCCGAGACCAAGCACGTCCAGCCCGAGACGTTCGCCGCGCTCCAGCGCCACTACACCGACCGGCAGATCTGCGAGATCGTCTGGCTGGTAGCCAGCGAGCACCTGTACAACATGACGAACATCGGCCTCGGCATCGGCTCGGACGGCCTGTGCGACCTGACCGAGCAGCGCAAGAGCAAGCCCCGCAAGGTCAGCGTGTAGCGATCAGAACGGCTGGACCGTGCGGTTGATGCCAAGCGGGTTGGCCCGCTGCAGGGCGGGCGGGAGCAGCTGGTCCGGCCAGTCCTGATACGCGACCGGCGACAGCCAGCGGCGGATGGCCGTCATGCCGACCGAGGTGTGCTCCGGGCTCGTGCTGCTCGGCCACGGCCCGCCGTGTTGCATGGCCCAGTTGACAGCGACGCCCGTCGGCCAGCCGTTCATCACCAGGCGGCCGGCTATCCGGCGCAGCTCAGCGCCGACTGCGGCCGCGTCGGCCAGCTCATCATCGGCCGCGTGCAGGCAGCCGGCCAGGCTGCCGGGCAACCGCGGTATGACGCCGAGCAGGTCCGCGACGGTCGGGTAGGTGACGACAAGGCCGGCCGGGCCGAAACGCTCCCTGGTCAGTTCGGTGGCCTCAGTGCCGGTCAGCTCAGCGACGACCGCCGTCCGGACCTGCGGCACGGCAGCGGTGTCGTCCGCAGCCGACCCCTCGGCGAGCAGCGGCTGGCGCTGCCACGCCGGCTCACCGACCGCTTGCTCGAACAGGTCACGAATGCGCTCGGTGAGCATGGGGCCGCCGGTGCTCGCCCGCACGGCGTCGGCCACTTCGGCAAGCAAGCCGGGGTCGTCCGGCACCAGCAGCAGGCCGGGCTTCGTGCAGAACTGGCCGACTCCGAGTGTCAGCGACGCTGCGTACCCCGCGGCGATCTCGGCGGGCCGCTGCCGCGCCGCTCCCGGCAGCACGACCACCGGGTTCAGGCTGCCTAGTTCCCCGTAGAACGGAATCGGATCTCGCCTGCTCGCCGCGAGATCGAATAGCGCCCGGCCGCCAGCCACCGAACCGGTGAAGCCCACCGCCCTGATCTGCGGATGCTGTACCAGCGCCCGGCCGGCTTCCAGGCCGGCGACCAGGCCAAGGACGCCGGGTGGTGCGCCGGCCTCTGTCAGCGCGCCGGCCACGATGGCGGCTACCATCTCCGAGGTCCTCGGATGCCCATCGTGCACCTTCGCCACTACCGGGCAGCCTGCCGCGAGTGCCGAGGCGGTATCCCCGCCAGCTACCGAGAACGCAAACGGGAAGTTGCTGGCACCGAACACCGCCACCGGCCCGATCGGCACGAGCATCCGCCGCACGTCGGCACGCCCGGCGGCCGGATCTCCCTGGCTGATGACGGCGTCGACGTAGCTGCCGTCGCGCAGCACGCCGGCGAACATCCTCAGTTGCCCGGTCGTCCGCGCCACCTCGCCGGTCAGCCGACCCTCCGGGAGCCGCGTCTCCGCCGCCGCAACGGGCACGAGGTCGGCGGCCGCGGCGTCCAGCGCGGCCGCGGCAGCGTCCAGTGCGTGCGCCCGATCCCCTGCGGCCTTGTCGGCCCACGGCCGTGCCGCCTTCGCGGCGGCTGCCACGACCGGCTGGACGACGTCTATTCCCGACATGTCTGCCATCTCCCTCAGCCAGGAGCCAGGCTCAACCCGACGACTCGCATTCAGTTGACCCGTGACTCGCCCCCGGCGGTCAAGCCCAGGCTGCCATAGCCCGGGCGGTGACAACACGGCCAAGTGATGGGCGCATACGGACTCAATCTCTGCCCTAATTAGGATAATTGTCAGTTATCAGCAAGTCATGGGTGTGCGGTTACTGGTGTCATAGCGCCAGTAAGCGCACACCCATGAACCGCACAGATCGACTTCGCAGCTGACCACTGGACTCTTTGAACCTAATTGACCGGTATTGCGGCAACGGCTCCGCGCCGGATCGTCTTCGCCGCGACGGACATCCCCGTGCTGCGCCCCGCCGCCTCGGAAGGCTAGACGCGCCGGCGTTGCACCCGGCCACCGCCGCCAACCGGGGCAGTCCAGCTAAACTGGTGTTACGGCGATGGAGCTCGTCGACAACCGCCTAACGAGGGCTGATGGCTGCTGGCGACCGCCGCAGTGGTGCTGACCCGGGGACGACCCGGTAGCAGGCCCGCTCGGCGAGAACGGGAGCGCTTCATGGCCGTCGAGCACGCCGAGGGGATCGTGGCCCAACGCCGGGGCCAGCCGTCCGGCCCATTCACCAGCCTGCTGTGGCTTAAGCCGCCACCGGGACCGCCGCCCGGTGGCGAACCGCCGGACCAGCCGTTCGTGCGCGACCTCAACCTTGACCTGATCGTCGAGAAGGTTGCCGCCGGTCACGACGAGCCTGACTTCATTGCCGGACTTCTCTACCAGCAGGTGCGCGACGTCGGCACGCTGTACTACCGGCACGAGGTATTCGAAGACCTGGCGGATCCTGGCCTGCTCGAAGCCGCGCACCGGTTCGCCGGCGAGATGAGCAAGGTGCGCGCGCACCTGCACCAGCTGACGAAGATGAACTCGGTGCACCAGCAGCAGGGCTGGTTCCTCGATGCGGCGGCGATCTACTGCGAAGCGGTCCGCTCGCTGTCAGCGGCCCTGGCGGCCAGTCCGCTCGAGTCCCGCGCGCTGCTGGCCTTCCGCGACTACCTGGCGGGCTACCTGGCCTCGGCGGCCTTCGCGAGCCTTGCCGCGGACACCGCCGGCCGCAAAGCCGAGCTGGCCGGGATCACCTACCAGGTCGCCATCAAGGGCCCGCGGGTTGAGGTGAGCCGCTACGACGGGACACCCGACTACAGCGAGGAGATAACCCGCACGTTCGAGCGGTTCCAGCAGGGCGCGGTGAAGGACTACCGGGTCGAGTACCGCACCTGGCCAGGGATGAACCACGTCGGCGCGCAGATCGTCGAGCTGGTGGCGCGGCTGTTCCGCGATGAGTTCGCGGCGCTCGCTGAGTTCTGCGCCGCCCACGCCGGGTTCGCCGACCCCGTGGTCGGCCAGTTCGACCGGGAACTGCAGTTCTACCTCGCCTACCTGGACTACATCCGGCCGCTGCGCGACGTCGGGCTCAGCTTCTGCTACCCGGAACTGTCGGCCCAGGCCAAGGAAGTCTTCGCCGCCGGCACCTTCGACCTCGCGCTCGCCGCCAAGCTGGCGGCCAGCCGCAAGGCCGTGGTCTGCAACGACTTCCACCTGTCCGGCGCGGAGCGCGTCATCGTGGTGTCCGGCCCGAACCAGGGCGGCAAGACAACCTTCGCGCGGACCTTCGGCCAGCTGCACCACCTGGCCAGCACCGGGTGCCCGGTACCTGGCAGCGCCGCCCGGTTGTTCGTGTTCGACAAGCTGCTCACCCACTTCGAGCGGGAAGAGGACATCGCCGACCTCGTCGGCAAGCTCGAAGACGACCTGCTGCGCATCCAGCGGGCGTTGCGCGCCGCCACGCCAGCCAGCATCGTGATCATGAACGAGATCTTTACCTCGACCACGCTGAACGACGCACGGTTCCTCGGCGAGAAGGTGCTGACCAGGGTCATCGAACTCGACTTGCTCTGCGTCTACGTCACGTTCGTCGACGAGCTGGCCTCGTTCGGCCCCACGGTCGTCAGCATGGCCAGCACTATCGTCCCGGAGAACCCGGCGCAGCGCACCTACAAGATCGTCCGCAAGCCGGCCGACGGTCTCGC
>JASHTT010000021.1 GCA_030040415.1 Streptosporangiaceae bacterium
CGCCAACGGGGAGCGCCTGTTTGGCCCGTGGTCCGAGCAACCGTGGTCCGGGCAACAGCGGTCGGGGCAACAGCGGTCGGCGTGACGGTGGCCGGAGTAGTCCCAACCGAGCCGGAGCCGATGCGGCTGGCAGCTACCCAGCTCCTCGGTCCGACCGAGATACGCGAACTCGCCGGGCGCCTCGGGCTCGTGCCGTCCCGCCGGCTCGGGCAAAATTTCGTCATCGACGGTGGCACCGTCAGCAAGATCACTTCGCTGGCGCGGCTGCGCGCAGATGAGGTCGTGCTGGAGGTCGGGCCTGGCTTCGGGTCGCTGACCCTGCCGCTGCTCGCGGCGGCGCGCCGGGTGATCGCGGTCGAGGTGGATCCCATGCTCGCCGGGCAGTTGCCAGCGACAATCCAGGAGCGGGCGCCCGACCTGGCCGGCCGGCTCGATGTGGTGACAGCGGACGCGGCCCGGATCGACTCGCTGCCGGGCGATCAGCCCGGCGTGCTGGTCGCGAACCTGCCATACAACGTGGCAGTGCCCGTTGTCCTGCACCTGCTCGCGACCTTTCCGTCGCTCCGGCACGGGCTGGTCATGGTCCAGGCAGAGGTAGCGGACAGGATGGTGGCTCCGCCGGGCAGCCGCACCTACGGCATTCCGTCGGCGAAGCTGGCCTGGTACGGCACGGCGCGCCGGGCCGGGTCAGTCGGCCGGGCCGTCTTCTGGCCAGTCCCTCGGGTGGACTCGGGGCTAGTCGAACTGGTCAGGCACTCGGCCGCGGACGCTGCTGCGCTGCACGGCGGGGCCAGCCGGACGGACACGTTCGCCGTGATCGACGCCGCGTTCTCGCAGCGGCGCAAGACGCTGCGCTCGGCGCTGGCGGCGTGGGCGGGATCGGCCGCTGATGCCGAGGCGATCCTGCGTGCGGCCGGGGTAGATCCGTCGCTGCGTGGTGAGGCGCTCGGTATCGGCGAGTTCGCCAAGATCGCCGCCGCGCAGGCGGGATGACCGCCGCGTCGGCGGGCAGTTTGCCAGGACCGCCGCGCAGGCGGGATTAGCGCCGCGTGGATGGGCAGTTTGCCAGGACCGCCGCGGAAACCGGGATGAGCGGCGCTTCGACGTGGCTGCAGTCCGGATACGATCGTGAGGTCGTGATCTCAGTAATCAGGCCGACCAGCGCCGCGGCCACTGCCCGGGTACCAGCGAAGATCAACTTGCAGCTCGCTGTGGGTCCCCGTCGGCCAGATGGCTACCACTCAGTAGTTACGGTCTTCCACGCCCTGTCGCTCTTCGACGAGGTGACAGTGTCGGAGGCGGTCGGCTCGCCGGGTTCGCAAGTTGCAGCCCATACCGAAGTGACGGTGACTGGCGAAGGCGCCGCACAGGTTCCGCTCGATCGGTCGAACCTGGCCGCGCAAGCGGCGGAGGCTCTGGCTAAGGCCGTCGGCAGACACCCAGCCGTGGTCCGGATCGACATCCGGAAGCGGATCCCGGTTGCAGCCGGGCTTGCGGGCGGCAGCGCCGACGCGGCGGCCACGCTGGTCGCGTGCAACGAGCTCTGGAAGGCTGGCCTGTCGCAGCGTGAGCTGATCGAGATCGGCGCTGGCCTCGGCAGTGACGTGCCGTTCGCGCTCGCCGGCGGCACCGCGGTCGGGCGCGGCAGGGGCGAGCAACTGACGCCCGCACTTGCGACTGGGACCTTCCACTGGGCCCTGGCGTTCGGTCTTGGCGGCCTGTCGACGGCCGAGGTGTATGCCACCTGCGACCGGCTCCGCGAGGCGAGGGTCGCGGCTGGCGAGGAGGGCGGCGCCGCCGAGCCAGAGCTGAGCAGGCCGCTGATGGCGGCGCTGCGGTCGGGCGATCCGGCCAAGCTGGGTCCGCTGCTGAGCAACGACCTGCAGCCCGCCGCGCTTTCATTGGAGCCGGGGCTGCGCCGGACGCTGACCGCGGGCCGCGAGTACGGGGCACTCGGTGCGATCGTCTCAGGCTCGGGCCCGACCTGCGTCTTCCTGGCGGCCAACGTCGCGCACGCGCGGGAGATGGCGGTAGCGCTCACTGGCGCCGGGGTCTGCCGCTCCGTCGCCAGGGCAAGCGGCCCGGTGCCGGGAGCCGTGACGGTCAAGGATCGCCCGCCGTCGTGACGCTTGCCCGGTCCCGAGCGGGCTGTTCCGGAGCCACTGCATGGTGAACCTCGTCAACCTGGAGCAAGCGACAAAGTCCTACGACGACCGGGTACTCCTTGACCATGTCTCGCTCGGCGTCGCCGCGGGCCAGCGCATCGGCGTCGTAGGCAGGAACGGCGCGGGCAAGACGACGCTGCTGGCGGCGCTGGCGGGTACCGCGGATCTCGACTCTGGCCGGGCTACCCGCGGCGGGGGCGTCAGCATCGGCTACCTGCCACAGGCGGAGGAGCTGTCCGGCACCGTCGCTGAGGCGGTGTTCGGGTCACTGGCCGAGCACGAGTGGGCAGGCGATCCGCGTAGCCGGTCCGTGGTGCGTGCTTTGCTCGGCGGGATCGTCGCCGATGCCGAAGTCCGCCAGCTGTCCGGTGGAGAACGGCGCCGGACAGCGCTTGCCGCGCTCCTGCTCGGCGGTCCGTCGGGCGCCCGCGACGGTTACGATCTGCTGCTGCTCGACGAGCCAACCAACCACCTGGACATCGAGGCGATCAACTGGCTGGCAGGCTACTTGCGCGAGCACGCGAGCAGCTTCGTCGTTGTCACTCACGACAGGTGGTTCCTCGACGCGGTGACCGAGGAGACCTGGGAGGTCGCCGATGGCCGGGTGCACGCCTACGACGGTGGCTACTCCGCCTACGTCCTCGCCCGAGCGGAGCGGGTCAGGCTGGCGGCGGCCGCGGACCAGCGTCGGCGGAACCTGCTGCGCAAGGAACTGGCCTGGCTCAGGCGAGGGCCGCCAGCCAGGACGAGCAAGCCGAAGTTCCGGATCGAGGCCGCGTCCGAACTGATCGTCGGTGAACCGCCGCCGCGTGACGGGGTGGAACTAGCCAGGCTGGCGAGCGCGCGTCTCGGCAAGACGGTGCTCGAGCTCGACGATGTGTCGGTGACCGCGGGTCCAAGGCGGCTTGTCGACGACGTGACCTGGCAGCTTGGCCCCGGCGAGCGGGTCGGCGTCGTCGGTGCTAACGGCACGGGCAAAACCACGTTGCTGAACGTGCTGGCGGGCGTTATCCCCGTCCCGGCCGACGGCGTGCTGGAGACCACCGGCCGGGTCGTCATGGGCAGCACCGTCCGGTTCGGCTACCTTGCGCAGGAGGCTGCCGTGCTGGACCCCGACCTCCGGGTACTCGAGACGGCCGAGCAGGAGCGCGGCACCGCCAGGATCGGGAAGCGCGACTTCTCGGCCAGCCAGCTGCTCGACCGCCTCGGCCTGACCGGCGACCGGCAGTGGACCCGGGTCGGCGACCTGTCCGGCGGCGAGCAGCGACGGCTGCAGTTGCTACTCGTGCTGCTGGCCGAGCCGAACGTGCTGCTGCTCGACGAGCCGACCAACGACCTCGACATCGAGACGCTGACCGAACTCGAGGACCTGCTCGACGGTTGGCCAGGCTCGGTCGTCGTGGTCAGCCACGACAGGTACTTCGTCGAGCGGGTCACCGATCACGTCCTCGCGTTGATCGACGGCAAGCTCGACTACCTGCCCGGCGGCGTGGACGAGTACCTCAGCCTGGCGATGGCGAGGGAGACGCGGCCCTCGGCACCAACCGCCGACGGCTCCGAGTCGTCGCGGCCGGAACGTGCGGCCGTCCCGGCTGTCTCCGCGGCACGTCTGCGGGAGGGGCAGAAGGAGCTCACCCGGCTGGAACGGCAGATCGCCAGGCTCGCCGAGACCGAGAAC
>JASHTT010000213.1 GCA_030040415.1 Streptosporangiaceae bacterium
GCGGCGGTTCGCCCTCGGCGTGCTGAACGCCGCACTCGGCGGCGGCATGTCGTCCCGGCTGTTCCAGGAGGTCAGGGAGAAGCGCGGCCTCGCGTACTCGGTCTACAGCTTCAGCGCGCAGCACGCAGACTGCGGCCAGTGGGGCGTGTACGCGGGCTGCCTGCCGGCGAAGGCCGAGGAGGTACTGGCCATCTGCCGGGACGAGATCGCCAAGGTGATCGACTCCGGGCTGACCGATGAGGAGCTCGACCGCGGCAAGGGTCAGCTGCGCGGTTCGATCGTGCTGGGCCTGGAAGACCCCTCGTCCCGGATGAGCAGGCTCGGCAAGTCTGAGCTGGTCTACCCGAGGCTGGAGCCGGTCGACGAGATCCTGACCGAGATCGACTCGGTCAGCCACGACCACGTCCGCGAGGTAGCGGCCGCGGTGCTCGGCCAGCAGATGGCGCTCGCCGTTGTCGGCCCGCTCGACGACGACAGTAGCTTCGCGGCCGCTCTGGCGAGCTAGCTGCTCCGCTCTGGGCTGGCCGCCGCTACGCGCCGGTGGCGTCGGCCAGCTCAGTCAGCCAGTCGGCGAAGTCCTCGGTGCCGGCGAAGGCCTGGTCGGCCGCCGCGAGCACGCGCGCGTCGGTTTCCGCTCCGTGATCCACGACCAGGGCGTATCCACCTGCCTCGCGGACCGCACGGAGGGCCGGGATGTCGCCCAGGTCGTCGCCGGCATAGGCGAATGCTTCCGGCTTGCGCGTGGCCAGCAGCGCCGCCACTGCCGAGCCCTTGTCCATGTCGACCGGCGGCCGCAGTTCTTCGACCAGCTTGCCGGGTTCCAGCCTGAGCCCGGTCTGCCCGGCGATCTGGCTAGCCGCCCCGCGCACCAAGGCGGCCGCCGTCCTATGGTCCGGAGCCTGGCGCCAGTGTGCGGCGACCGATACCGCCTTGCGCTCGATCCGGACGCCAGGCACGGAGCCGAGCAGGTCACGCAGCGCCCGGTCCGCCTCGTCCACCCTGCCGAGCCAGGCCTGCGCGGCCGGGTCGACCTGGCGTTTGCCGTCGTTGGACTGCTCCATGCCGTAGGAGCCGAACAGCGGGACGCCGGGCACGCGCACCCTGTCCTCGAGGAATCCGACCGGCCTGCCCGAGACGACGGCTAGCAGGCCCAGCCGGGTAGCCAGGCGCTCGAGGGTCGCAGCGGTTCGATCAGGCAGAGCACTGGCATCGGGGTCATCGATGATCGGCGCCAGTACGCCGTCGAAGTCGAGCACCAGTCCCGAGGACTGCGGATCGGCCGCGAGAGCATTGATCGCGGTTGGCCGGTCAGGCATGCCTTCCTCCGGGCGGGTCAACACGTCAAGCGGTCGCGACGTCCACCGGCGGCAACGCCCGCACCTGTTGCTTGCTGATGCTGAGTTTGATCTCGTCCTCGATGCTGGCCACCGAGCCGATGGGGATGCCGACCTGCTTGCGGTCGAACAGGTGGCCTTCCTGCAGCAGGACGTGGGTCACCTGGTGGCTCGCCGCGTCGACGACTAGCCCTTCGACCAGGCCGATCTCACCGTCGGTGGCGTGCACGTGAACGCCGCGCCGGATCGGCACCTCGCCAAGCGGGACCGTGTCAACAGTGACGGTCTCCGACACCTTGCCCTCGAGGTCTGGGTTCATGACCGTGTCGCCGAGCTGGTAATACGGCCAGGACAGCACCTGCTCCGGGCCGTACACCTCGAATCCCCTGGTGCCAGGCACGAACTGGGTTTCCTCGGCGGGATCGAGATGCTCGAACTCTTCCAGCGTGCAGTTCAGGGTGATGCCGCCGGCCTGGACCGTCGCCAAGTCGACCGGCACGAGCCTGGCGAGGCCCTGCCGGTGCTCCGGCTCGACCGACAGATCGGTGACCACCCGCGCGACCGGATCGACGACCACGCGGGTCAGCGTGCCGCACCTGCCGTCCGTGCAGCTGACCTCGGCCCCGATCGTGAACGGTTCCTGTCCTGGCATCCAAGCCTCCCTGAGCGGCACGCGCGTCGGCACCTGTCTTTTCCTGGTAACCGTACCGAGGTCCGGGTCGACTGCCGCGATGGGTCCTTGACGCGCCGCGGGTCACCGTCGAGCGCCACGATCATGCGGGTTCGCGATCCGGCACCAGCTGGATGCCGTGGTGTCAGCGGTTGACGAGCTGGGTGCCGTCGAGGTCGATGTTGGTGCCGGTGGTGTCTTCGTAGAGCTGGGCGCGGAGGGCTGTCTGGCCGGTGGTGTTGACGTCGTAGGGGGCGGCGATCCAGGTCCACGCGGTGGTGATGGTCTTGCAGGTCTGGCCGTTCTGGTTGGAGCTGCCGATGCCCCACAGCACCAGGCAGACTTTGGCACGGGTTTTGCTGCTGGCCGAGTGCACGCGGATCCAGGTGGCAAAGGTGTAGCTCTGGCCGGGGGACAGGTCGGCGGGCACGTCCTGGTAGATCGACCCGCCGGCGGCGGAGGTGTTGGATTCCAGGTAGTACTGCCCTTCGGGCAGGCCGCTGGCGGCGTAGGCCTGGATGTTCACCACGTCAGAGGACGAGGCAGGCAGGGCCTGCCAGCCGCCCCAGTTGTTGTTCTCGAAACTGGCGTGCTGCAGCAGGTTCCCACCAGGCAGCGGTGGTGAGGTGATGCTCGTCGTGCTGGCCAGGTCCAACCAGGACGCTGTCGTCCACACGCCGTAGAAGAGGACCTCACCGTTGTGCCCGCCGCTGAGATCCACCTGCAGCGCCTGCTCGCCGGCAGCGCCGATCGGAGCGTTCTCACTCATGATCTCGAACTGGCCAGTGCTGGCGTTGGCGCTGATCACGACCGCCGTGTGCCCGTCACTGCCCGACGTGCCTCCGTAGGGTCCGAGGCTTATGACGTCACCCGCTGCAGGGACGCTGCCCGGTCCCGGTGTGCTCACCGCGATCTTCGGGTAATTCGAGTGCACGACGCTGACCAGGTCGGCGCCGTCCTCCACGCCGCTCCCGGGTCCCGCCCATATGCCATCGATCGCCCACAGGAAGCGCGCCGACAGCTCGACGCACTGCCAGGCATAGACGCCCGAACCCGGTTCGTCGAAGGTCGTCGAGCCGGTTGTGCTGCCCTCGCAGGCGTACACGTTGTCGAAGCTGTACGACGACGTCACGCCGCCGGAGTAGCTGGTGCAGTAACCCGACCCCGCACCGTAGCCCGTGGGCGGGGTCGCGGGACTCGCGAGCGCAGGCCCGGCCGCCAGGAGGCCGGCCGCCACGAGCCCGGCCGCGAGGATCCCCGCCCTCACGGCGACGGGAGTCCTCCTGGCGTGCTGTGTTGCACGGGAAGGCCAAAGCCGGCGTCCGGTCATCATTTCGTCCCCCCAAGGCTGGATGGCAATGAGACGCCTAAGCCGCTGCTATGGTGCACCGTTCAACTGTCCGAGGTTGTCCGGCCAATTGCGGTCCGGAGTATGCTGCCTGAGCCGTCTGCGTACCTGACAGAAGGGCAAGCACACCGTGACCGTCAAGGGCGGTACCGCCGTAGCCGCGGCCTTTGCGGCTTGCTTGGTGACGGCCTGCGGCAGCAGCGGCAGCAACTACCCGCACACTCCCGCGAACGTGGCGGTCTGCAAGGTACTCGAGCAGGTACTGGCCGGAGCCGTCTCCGCGCAGCAGCTAGCCGCCAGCGTGCTCGAATCGAACGCCTCCGTGTCACACGGGCTGCGGCAGGACCTCGCGCAGTACGCCATCTTGGTGGTGTCAGGCGGGGCGAGCGCTGCCCGGCGGGCCGAGGCAAAAGCCAAGCAGGACTGCCAGCCGATCATCGGGTCCTAGGGCCGGCTCCACCGCGAGCCGCGCACGCGCATTACAGCTGGCCCACCGACGTGACGGTGACGACGGCCACTCCGGCCTCGTCGGAGGCGGCCAGGTCCACGGTGGCGGAGAACCCCCAGTCGTGGTCGCCCTCCGGGTCGTCGAAGATCTGCCGGACCGACCAGACCCCGGGCAATTCGTCGATGATCAGCATCGCGGGGCCGCGCGCGTCCGCCCCGGTTCCGATGTCGGCGTGCGCCAGGTAGTAGGGCTCGAGCGCTGCAGCCCACGCATCGGCATCCCAGCCGGCCTCGGCATCCAGCTCGCCGAGGTCGTCCCACCGCTGCAGGGCGGCCAGTTCCACCCGGCGGAACAGCGCGTTGCGCACCAGCACCCGGAACGCCCGCTTGTTCCCGGTCACGGCGGGCGGCCGGTCGGCGGCCAGGTGCTCCGCCTCGTCGATCGGGTTGCGCAGCCGCTCCCACTCGTCGATCAGGCTGTGGTCGACCTGCCGGACCAGCTCGCCCAGCCACTCGATCAGGTCCGCGACATCCTCGGTGCGTGCCTGGTCGGGCACTGTCTGCCGGAGCGCCTTGTAGGCGTCGGCCAGATAACGCAGCACCAGGCCCTCGGACCTGGCCAGGCCGTAGAAGCTGACGTACTCGGCGAACGTCATCGCGCGTTCGAACATCTCCCGGGCGACAGCCTTCGGCGACAGCTCGTAGTCCGCGACCCACGGGTGACCGCGCTGGTAGATGTCGTAGGCGGCCTGCAGCAGGTCGGCCAGCGGGCGCGGATAGCTGACTTCCTCCAGCAGCTCCATCCGCTCCTCGTACTCGATCCCCTCGGCCTTCATCGCCGCGACCGCCTCGCCGCGCGCACGGAACTGCTGCGCGGACAGCACCTGCCGGGGGTCATCGAGCGTGGACTCGATCACCGACAGCACGTCAAGCGCGTAGTCGGGTGCCGAGGAGTCCAGCAGTTCAATGGCGGCCAGCGCGAGCGGAGACAGTGGCTGGTTCAGCGCGAAGTCGGCCTGCAGGTCGACGGTCAGCCGCACGCACCTGCCGTCCTCGTCCGGCGCGGCCAGCCGCTCCACCACGCCCCCGGCCAGCAGCGCCCGGTAGATCGCGACCGCGCGGTGCAGGTGCCGCCGCTGCGCCGCCTGGTCCTCGTCGTTGCACCGCAGCAGGTGCTTCATCGCGTAGAACGCGTTACCGCGGCGGCTGATCACGTTGAGCAGCATGGCGTGGCTGACCGCGAAGCTGGACCGCAACGGCTCTGGCTGGGCTGCGACCAGCCGCTCGAAGGTCGGCAGCCCCCAGGACACCATGCCGGGCGGCGGCTTGCGGCGCACCACCTTGCGTCGTTTGCGCGGGTCGTCGCCGGCCTTGGCGAGCATCCGCTCGTTCTCGATCACGTGCTCGGGCGCCTGTACCACGACCCGCCCCGCGGTGTCGAAGCCAGCCCGGCCGGCCCGCCCGGCGATCTGGTGGAACTCGCGTGCCTGCAGCAGCCGGGTCGTCGACCCGTCGTACTTCGACAGCGAGGTGAACAGCACGGTCCGGATCGGCACGTTGATGCCGACGCCCAGCGTGTCCGTGCCGCAGATGACCTTCAGCAGGCCCGCCTG
>JASHTT010000214.1 GCA_030040415.1 Streptosporangiaceae bacterium
CTGCACGAGTTCAGCCAGATCACTCCCGCGGTCAACCAGATCGAGCTGCACCCCTACCTGACTCAGGACGACGTGGTCGCGTTCTGCGCCGATCACCAGATAGCCATCGAGGCCTGGGCGCCGATCGCCCGGGGCCGGGTCGCGGCCGATCCGGAGATCACCGATGTCGCCAAGCAGACCGGCAAGACCCCGGCGCAAGTGGTGCTGCGCTGGCACATCCAGCGCGGCGACATCGTCTTTCCCAAGTCGGTTCACCCCGACCGGATCAGGGAGAACATCGCCGTCTTCGACTTCGAGCTGTCTGATGAGCAGATGGAAGTGATCGGCTCGCTGAACGCCAATCGGCGGACTGGCCCGGACCCGGACACCTTTGCCGGCTGACGCCGGACGGCCTCCTGGGCGCCCGGCGCCCGCAGGCAATCAGTCAGTCCCGGTCACCGGATCCAGCCGCAGCAGCGTCCCGCCGCCCATCGTCACCGAAGCGACCCGGCCGTCTGCCAGCCGGGCAAAGCGCACGGGCTCGCCCGAGGGCCGGAGTCCCGGTCCCGCGGTGAACCTATCTGCCTCGCCCGCGGGCTCGAGTTCGAGTTCCCAATCGGGCACGGCCGGGTCGATCACGACCAGCCTTGCGTCGCGCCACTCGACCCGCACTGGCGCGCTCATGTCGAGCGAAGCGTAGAGGCCGAGCAGCGAGCGGTACTCCTGCGGCATCGGCTCGGGCGGTTCGATCGCTGGCCCGGCGGCCGCCGCGAGGCGCCGGGCGATGTCGCCCAGTTCCATGGTCAGCGCGGAGACCGGTGCGGCGCCGTTGACCAGCGCGACCGCGCCGACCCGGTGCGCCGGATCGAAGCACGCGTGCGAGTTGAAGCCGCGCAGCCCGCCCGAATGCTGCACCCAGACTGTTTCGTCGGTGCGCGTGGAGGCCCAGCTGATGCCGAAGGCTTCCGTCCACTGGTCGTTGGCGAGATACCGCGCCTTGTGCATCTCACGCAGCGAGGAAGGTGCCAGTACAGCCGATTGCGCGGGCGGGCTGGCGTACGCGCCAAGCTGGAAGCCCAGCCACTTACCGATGTCCTCGACCGTCGACCACAGGCCGCCCTCGGCCCAGATCAGCGGCATTGGCGCGGCCGGCTCGAGCTCGTCTGAGAAGACCCGCGCGCTATATCCCACCGCGCAGCGTCCTGACAGCGCCTCGTCGAGGGGTTCGAAGGCCGTGGACGACAGGCCCAGCGGATCGAGTACCTCTCGCCGCAGGTACTGCGGATACGCGGTGCCGCTCGCCCGGTGCACGATCTCACCGAGCAGCTGGTAGCCGAGGTTCGAGTACTTGAACTGGCGGTTCGTTCCGACCGCGGTGAAGATCTCAGCGGCTCGTTCCAGGGTCTGGTCGACCGAGCCTTCGTAGACCGGGCTCGCGGCACGCCAGTCGGTGCCGGGGGGCTCGCTCTTCAGTCCCGACTCGTGCGACAGCAAGCGGCGGATGGTCACGGCGCCGATCGTCTGCGGGCTGCCGCAGTTGGCCAGTTCGGGTATCCACTGCACGGCAGGGTCGTCGAGCCCGAGCTCGCCCGCGTCACGCAGGCGCATGATGGCAGTGCCCGTGAAGGTCTTGGTGATCGACGCGATCCGGTACAGCGTGCTCGGCAGGGCCGGCTTCCGGGCGGCCAGGTCGGCGAAGCCGACCGCCCCTGACCAGGCGACCCCGTCTTCGTCGACCACGCTCGCCGCAGCGCCGTAGAGACGGTTCTTCTTGACGAACTGCGCGAGCTTCGCCTCGAACTCCTGCCCGCCAGCAGTCACCCGACCAGCCACCTAAGCCACTCCTTTCAGGTCATTTGCTGACTTCCCCGCCACGGCACAGGTTTACTCCCTCGACCTGCCGCAGCACCACCGCGACCCGATCCGCCACGGGTCCCGGCGGCACTTCGATCAGGCGGAATCCCAGCTCCCGGTACGTCTGCTCGTGCACTTCCTCGAAGGCGTAGCTGTCGGCCAGGCTGATCCGGCGGGCGGCAGTCGCGATCACGAAACCCTGGTGACGCACGAAGAAGACGGCGGGCTCGTAGATCTGCTCGCTGGTGATCCGGTCAAGCTCCGCCATCAGTGCCGCCGTCGGCTGCAGGTCCAGGAAGCGGCTCAGCGCGAGCGTGCAGACAGGCGATCTGTCGAAGAAGATCGGTCCGGCACAGCGGGCCGCGCACAACTGGCGCCGTCGCTGCAGGTCGACCACCGTGTCGATGAATCCGGCACGAGTGGAGGGCTCCTGTTCGCCACGTGCCTGCTCGAGGGCGATGACGTCGGTGGCGGCCTCCTCGACGACGCAGTAGCCGACCAACTCCAGCAGCCGCAGCATCGCGGTTTTGCCGGAGCCGGGAGTTCCGGTTAGCACATAACTAGGCATTTAGCCTCCACAGGCGATAGCGCCATGAAGCTGGCCAGGGCATTGAAGAGGGACTAGTGCCTACGGCTCGAGAAGGAGCAACAGCACCAGGGAACGGGAGTCGGTGGCGGCCTCAAGCGAACGGCGCGCAGCGGGTGGCCTTACGCGCAGCGGGTGGCCTTAGCGGTGTCCGGCCGAGCGGGCGCGGGGGTGAGCCGCCACGCGGGCTGCCTCAGCAGTGCCCGGCCGAGCGGGCGCCGGGTGAGCCGCCACGCGGGCTGCCTCAGCAGTGCCCGGCCGTACGGACGCGGCGTGAGCCGCTACGCGGGCGGCCGCGTCGTTGCCGCGTCGGTTGACGGCAGTGCCGCGCTGCCGTCAGCAGAAAGCGCCGTGCAGGTGGTCCCGCCGGGCTGGCCCGTGGCCCCGTCAGCAGACGATGCGCCGCTCCCGTCAGCCGTCGCATGCGCCGTTCCGTCTGTTCCGGTCGGCGGAGGCGCGGCGCCGTCCAGGTCAGCTGGCCGGCGCGCGGCCGGCTCTGCTGCGGCCACGTCGGTGTGCGCGGTGGCGACAAGCGCCGAACTGGCCTGCTGAGCAAGCCTGACGATGCCCCAGATCGCGACGGCCACGGCCAGCACCTCGAGGATGATGTGCCAGGCGCCCAGGCCGACGTTCTCGTCGTAGATCACTATGCCGAGGATGGATCCGACCACCGGCTCGAGCACGGCGTAGGCAGGCAGCGAGGCCGACAGGCTGGCCGCGCGGAAGGCGTTCTGCTGCAGCGTGAACGTGATGATGCCCACGACGGCCAGCAGATAGAGCCGCACGTCGGCGAAGACCTCGATGCCGTGCCGGGACACGACATAGGCGACTGTCTTGGTCAGCGCGTCTGTCACACCGGCACCGACGCCGCCTACCAGGCCAAGCATCAGCGCGCGGTGAGCTGCGACGAACCGGTGAGCCAGCAGGTGGGACAGCCCGGCGAGCACGGCTGCGGTGACGACGGCTCCGGTGAGGGCGGCCACCCCGGCTGTGGAATGACCACCAGATGGCTGAGCCGCGATCAGGAAGAGGACGAGCCCCCCGACGGTGGCAACAGCCGCGGTCCACTCGGCGTGCCGCAGCCAGCGGCCCTCGGCGCGCGCGGCCAGCAGCAGCGCGAACAGCAGGGTCGCCGGGAAGACCGGCTCCACCATGACGAGCCTGCCCGTGGCTAGGGCGGCGGCCTGCAAGCCGAATCCGGCCGTCATCGCGATCAGGCTGAGCTGCCAGAGCCTGGCCCGCAGCAGCCGGAGCAGGATCCCGGCGTCGAACGCGGCAGCTGACGGCAGTTTCGCGGCGGCGCGCTGCTGGGTGACAGCGGCGACCGCGTAACCGGCGGAACCCGCTAGAGCCAGCCCGATCGCGAGCGCCTGGACCGATGCCCCGGTCAACGAGCCGGCACCTGCCCTCCTCGCCTCTGGCCGTCAGGTACGACTAAACCTCAAATGCCACTAACCGTACGGTTGCTCACACAGCATGGGGCAGTTAACCCCGGATGGCAAAGATAGCCGTACCACGGACCGGCCGACGCCAGTGAGGCACGCGCCAGCGTGCCTGCCGTACCCCTCCAGCCGACGCCAATGCGGCCACACCTGGAAAACTCACGCCGTAGGGCGGGGGTTCCCGGCGCGGCCGGGTTCCGCTGTGCGGTGGTCCAACTTGTGCCAGTGCCCTCAGCCGTACCAGGGTTTCAGCCGCGCCACGGGTCCAGCCGCGCCAGGGGTCCGGCTCCCGCCAGGGGCCGGACCGGAAGAGCGCGGGCGAGCTAGCCGAGGACCTCGTCCCTGACCGCCGCCCAGCGCAGCGAGTCCTCGATGCCCTCCGCCAGCGAGTGCGTGGCCTGCCAGTTGAGCAGCCGCTTCGCCCTGTCGCTGCGGGTATAGGCGCCTGGCGTGTCGCCCGGCCGCCTTGGCGCCTCGACCGCGGCCACCGGGACGGGCGCCACGCTGTTGTA
>JASHTT010000215.1 GCA_030040415.1 Streptosporangiaceae bacterium
GGCCTGGTCAACTACACGACGAACCTCCGCCGACTCGGCTTCACGGAGCAGGACCTGGCCGACGGTGGAAGCGACGCCCTCATCGACGCGCTGGTCGCGCACGGCAGTCCAGAGCAGGTCGCGGCGGCGCTGACCGCTCACCTGGACGCGGGGGCCGACCACGTTGCGATCCAGTTGCTGACCGAGGCCGACGGCGACCCGATGCCTGGCTACGCCGCGGTCGCCCGCGCCCTCGGCTTGCGGCAGTAGCGACGGCGCCGCCCACTGCGGCCCTTAACCGCTGAGCGCCTCGGCAGGCTATATATAGGGAACGTGACTAACACCAGGGACTGGATCCGATGGCACGACCAGTACGCCGACCCGGATTCGTCGCTGACCCGGCGGCTCAGGGTCGTGCAGGCGCGCCTGGCTGATGCGTTGTCCAGCGCGCCACCGGGGCCCGTCGGCCTGGTCAGCCTCTGCGCCGGTCAGGGGCACGACGTCATCGGCGTGCTGCCTGGACACCCACGGCGCGCGGACGTCACGGCCGTGCTCGTCGAGGCCGACCCGGTGAACGCCGAGCAGGCGAGGACGCAAGCCGCGGCAGCGGGCCTCGATGGCGTCGAGGTTCGCGAGGCCGACGCCGGCGAGGTGGCGAACTACGCCGACGTCCTGCCGGCCGACGTCCTGCTACTCTGCGGCATCTTCGGCAACGTCCCCGATGAGGACATCCACCACACGGCCGCGGCTTCGGCCTCGATGTGCCGGCCTGGCGGAACCGTGATCTGGACCAGGCACCGCAGGGAACCTGACCTGACGCCGCAGATCCGGAACTGGTTCGCCGAAGCGGGGTTCGACGAGGTCGCCTTCGAGGGCATTCCCAGCGAGAGGCTGGTCTCGGTCGGGGTTGGCCGACTGGCTCGTCCACCAGAGCTGACACCGCCAGCGCTGAGCGGGTCCGGCGCCGACGCGCCGGACCCGCTCAGCGCACTGCTTGCCCGGCCGCTGTTTACCTTCGGCAGCTGATCGACACCACGATGTCATGAGGCCAATGCGCGACAGCATCCATCCGACGCGACCGACCCGCCCGCGGGGAGCGCATCTGCTCGCCGTCGCGCTCGTCCTCAGTGTCAGCGGGGTCTTGCTGGCAGCATGCGCGCGCGGCCCGGCCGCGGCAGCCGGCAGCTCGCAGACCGACAAGGTTACGGACTGCCTACTCTCCGACAGCTGCTATGCCCCGCACCAGTACCGGGTCGCGTATGGCATCCAACCCCTGCTGGACCGGGGTATCGACGGCCGCGGTGAAACGGTGACGGTCGTCGACCCTTACTCATCCCCCAACGCTCGGGCAGGCCCGCGTCGCAGCCGCAACATGCCCCCGGCTGTCACGGATATACGCCAGGATCTAGCGGCATTCGACAGCGAGTTCCGGCTGCCCGCCGCACGCGTCCAGGTCGTTACCAGCCTCGCCGGCTCGGCCTCGCCCTGGCGCGCCAATAGCGAGGAGGTGTTGGACACCGAGGTCGTGCACACGGTCGCCCCCGGCGCCACCATCCGGGTCGTACTGCTGCCTCCGCACGTCCTGAAAAGCGCCGCGAACGCAACCGCGGACCTGCTGGCCGCATTGCCGCTCGCGGTCTCCGACACCAACGTCGTCTCGATCAGCGGGGGCCTGGGGGAGCACTACTTGACCAGGGCTCAGGCGGCCGAGATGCACTCCATCCTGCTGCGAGCGGCCGCTCACCACGTCACGGTCGACGCCGCCTCCGGCGACACCGGTGCGTCCAGCGGCTCTTGGTGGGGCAAGCCGGTCAAGGAGGTTAGTTTTCCGGCCTCCGACCCGCTCGTGCTGGCCGTCGGCGGCACCAGTCTCACCGCCAACCGCTCGACCGGCGCCTACATCAGCGAGACCGCCTGGAGCGCCCCGGGCGTAGCATCGGGCGGCGGCTTCAGCCGCCTGTACGCCCGTCCCTCTTATCAGGATGGCGTCCCTGGGATCTCCAAGATGAGGGGCGTGCCCGACGTAGCCGGTGCCGCTGCGGAAAGCATCCCGGTCGTCTTCGCCGCCGGCGGCAAGAAGTACATCCTCGGGATTGGCGGCACCAGTGCCTCCGCGCCGCTATGGGGAGGACTCATGGCGCTGGCCGACCAGTACGCCCATCACGACCTCGGTTTCGTCAACCCCGCCATCTACCGCATCGCTCGCAGTTCCAGCTACCACGAGGCATTCCACGACGTCACTACCGGCAACAACACCGTGACCATAGGCTCCGCCACCATCGCCGGTTACCAGGCCGCTCCCGGGTGGAACCCGGTAACGGGCTGGGGAAGCCCCAATGCGCAGGTACTCGTCCCCCTGCTGGCTCGCTCAACTAGCCACAGCAAGACATAGCGGGACCCCGCGGGCGGGCCCCGCTGCTGTCTTACTCGACTGCTTTCTTACTCGACTGCCATCTCACCGAGTTCGGACCAGTCGTCGTGCGGCACCGTGAAGTTGATGATCCGCGGTGTCTCCACGAGGTACGGCGGAATCTGCTGCCGCGCGGCAGCGAAGTGGTCGGACTGCACATGCGCCAGCCCGGCGTCACCGTCACGGAAGGCCTCTACGAGCACGTACTCGTTCGGGTCGTCGAGGCTGCGGGACCAGTCGAACCACAGGCAGCCGGGCTCTGCCCGGGTAGCCGCCGTGAACGGCGCCGAGATCTCCGCCCAGTCGTCGGCGTACTCGGGCTTGATGCGGAACTTCGCGGTGATGAAGATCATCTCTGACTCCTCGTGGGGAGACGTTCCCATAATCGGGCCGTGGCGTGAAAACACTCCAACTATCCGGGCCGTTCCTCCGTCTTAGCGTGCGTCGGCTGAGACACAGCCGTTGTAACGCACAGGAGGGGCCCCCGATGAAGCTAACCGTTCCTACCCCACGCCGTCTGGTCGTCGCTGCCGCTGTGGCGGGCGCCGCCGTTTTGCTGCCGGCGATTGCGCTGGCCGCGTCTGGCAGCCCAAGTTCCTCGCACCGTGCCGCGCCTCAGGCCAGCACCGCGGTGCACAGGTGCCTGCGCGCCCAGCTGACCGCCTGGATCGGCACGCCAGGCGGGGCCACCGCCGGCAGCACCTACTACCCGCTGGAGATCTCCAACATTTCGAACCGCACGTGCTACCTCTACGGCTACCCCGGCGTCTCGGCCCTCGGGCCCGGCCTCGTTCAGCTCGGCAGCCCGGCGGCCAGG
>JASHTT010000216.1 GCA_030040415.1 Streptosporangiaceae bacterium
TCCGGGCGCTCGCAGTGACGGTGTCGAACCGCGCTGCAGCCGGGATCTACGAGGACAGATCGGGTCCCGTCCTCGCCGAGTTGTTGCGTGCGGCGGGCTGCGAGGTATCCGGGCCGCTGGTGGTGCCGGATGGGGCCGCGGTCGAGGCCGCGCTGCGCGAGGCGGTCGGAGCCGGCTACGACGTCGTCGTGACCACGGGCGGCACCGGCCTGACTCCGGCCGACCTGACCCCGGAGATGACGAGGCTGGTACTCGACAAGGAAATACCCGGCATCGCCGAGGCGATCCGCGCGGCAGGGGTGGCCGCGGGCGTGCCGGCAGCGGCGCTGTCCCGCGGCACGGCCGGCCTGGCCGGAACAACGCTCCTGGTGAACCTTCCCGGCTCGACAGGCGGAGTTCGGGACGGGATGGCAGTGCTGGCTGGCGTGCTCGCGCACGCGGTGGACCAGGTGCACGGCGGTGACCACCCGCGGTCAGCGGCGATTTGAGTCTCTCGGATGGCGAATCCCGCTATGCTCACGCGATGATTGACCCGTGGCACGCATGCACGGTTGGGTGACCCTGACAGAGCCTTCGCTTCTGGACGCGCCTGTCGGCCTGCGCCCGATCAAGGTTAAGGACGCCGGCATATGGCGTGACGCCAGGGTCCGGAACGCCTCGTGGCTCCGGCCGTGGGAACCGACCAACCCTGAGACGCCGCTCTACCGGTCCAGCCTCGGCCCGTACGTGACGATGGCCCGGACGCTGCGGCGGGAGGCAAGGAACGGAATCGCCCTGCCCTGGGTCGTGACCTATGACGGACACTTTGCCGGACAGCTGACGGTCGGCAGCATTGTCTGGGGATCGGCTCGGTCCGCCCAGGTCGGCTACTGGATCGACGAGGCCTATGCCGGGCGCGGTATTACCCCGACGGCTCTGGCCATGGCTGTTGACCATTGCTTCTTCACCGTCGGACTGCACCGGATTGAAGCGACTATCCGGCCGGAAAACGCGGCGAGCCGGCGGGTGGTCGAGAAACTCGGCTTCCGCGAGGAGGGCCTGCGGCAACGGTGCCTGCACATCGATGGCGAGTGGCATGACCACATCTGCTACGCCCTGACGGTTGAGGACGTGCCGAACGGCCTCATGCCGCGCTGGCGCAGCACCGTGGCGGCCGGCCGACTGCACGCCAGCTAGCAAGAGCTTTCGAGACGCGACTGTCGACCTCCGTGCGGTTACGTTCTGGCTTTCTCAGTCGTATTTGCTGAGAAAGCCAGAACGTAACCGGGGGTGACGCCCAGCGGTCCGCCGATCTCGCGACACACCGGGCCGAATGCTCGTCAAGTCGTTCGCTGGCCCTTACGGTGCGTGACGTGGGCATCCGCGATTCTGCGCGCGCGCGCAATCCGGCATGCCCGTTTATCAGGTGCTCTGATACTGCCGGGCCGCCGGCATGAGTAGCGCCATTCTGTATATAGGCATCGTGGCGATCTGGGCGTTCGTCCTAGTCCCCCGGTGGCTACGGCGCGATCACGGAAGCGCGGAAACCGACTCTGAGTCCAGCACTGATCTCGGGGCGGACGAGCGCGATCAGCGTGAGGACGATTTTGGCGCTGACCGGGCCAGGGAACGAGCAGAGCTGCCAGCCTCGCCGCGTTCCCGCGTCCTGCAGGCCCGGCGGCGAATCCTCATCATGCTGCTGACCTTGACCGGCGGGGCCGTCGCCTGTTTCATGCTGAAGCTGACGCCTTGGTGGGCGGTCGTCCCGCCGGGCGGGATGCTGGGGCTGTATCTGTTGTTGCTGCGCGAGGCGACGGTCGCCGATGCCGAGCAGGTGCGCCGCCGCTCGGCGCAAGCGGCCCAGGCGGCGCACGCGCGCGCGGCCCGTCAGCGGGCCGAGTCTGCCCTGCGGCGCGCCGAGGTCACGGTGCACGTCTGGGACGCCGAGCCGTCCGCAGAGGTCATCGACATCTCCTCGCGTGCCCGCGACCAGCTCTATGACCAGTACGCGGACGGCGCGGTACGGGCGGTCGGCGACTGAGGCCCCGGGCCCAGTCGGGGCGAGCCCCTGACGTCGGCGGCCACCTCGGCGGCCGGTTCAAACCTGGTACGCTGACTGGCGTCCCAGGGGGCTGTAGCGCAGTCCGGTAGCGCACCTCGTTCGCATCGAGGGGGTCAGGGGTTCAAATCCCCTCAGCTCCACCAGTTCAATTGGTGTGTTTCGACGCTGCCGTTTCGGTGCTAGCGAGCCGCTGCAGCAGTGACCTGCCGACTGCCGTGGTCGCCGTCATCGGGACTGCAGCGACTGCGCGAGCTCCCTGCTGGTCCAGCAAGTCCACATGCCGATGTGGGCTAGCTAGTGGGTTCACCCGGATGACCTTCACAAAGCTGCCGCTCGCGGGCGGTCGGCACCTAGTCGAAGGTGATCTTGCGGCGGGCGAACCGCCAGCCGACGTCGACGCGGACCAGGTGATCTCGCATGATCCCTGTGATCAACTGATCTCCTGGAGGAAAGTCGAGATAGTAGACATTCATGTAGCTGACAGAGTCCAGGCCGTCACCGGCCGGCGTCAGCACTCGGTTGTAAGACCAGTGACGGCACGGCAGCACACCCGCGACCGTCTGGGCGAATAGGGTCAGCTCCGCCATACCGCGCCAGCGGCCCACGGCCAGCTGGCGGCGTGTCCCGGTCCGAGGGCCTACCTCGGCAATCTCAAACTCCCCGTCCGACAGGAAGCTGGCGACCCAGCCGGCCGGATCACCAAGATCGATTGCCAGGTTATAACGGGCTGCGAGATCCTCGATCTCGAGCCTGTCGCGAGTTTCGATGGTCATGATCGAGCTCCTGTTCGCTCGCGGTCTTCTGCATCCCGTATAGCGGCACCGCACGACACAGCTCGTACGCGAGGAAGTGCAGGCCCAAGCGATTCTGGTTACGCCATGGGCGGGTTGAGGGCTTGCTGCAACAGCTCGCAGATCATGCGCAGATTGTTGCTGAAGTGCCGGTGCAGTTCCGCCTCCGCTTCCCGGGCCGTGCCGGACAGGACGAGCCGGAGGAGGTCATGGTGGGCAGCGGCCCGCTGCTCCCGCTCGGCATCGCTGATCCCCTGCGGATCGAAGACCAGGCGGGTATAACGGTCGGCTGCATCCCAGAGCTGCTGCAGGAAGCGCATCTCCCAGGCGGTCGCCGCCGGCTCGACGAGCATCTTGTGGAAGGAGTAATGCGCGTCCCACTGGTTGTCAGGATGCACATCCGGGTCGAAGGCTACACCGAGCAGCCGACGCAATTCGGCAGCCCATTGCCCGCCCGCGAGCTGGGTGCCGCGCAGCTCAGTCATCCGGCCGGCCAGCGGGGCCTCAAGCCGTAGCCGCAGCTGATAGATCGCCTCGACATCCTCGAGCGTGAGCGGAGCCACCATCGGACGGCGGGCAGGGCTAAGCATGACAAGACCCTGGGCTTCTAGGCGCTGCAATGCTTCGCGGACCGGGATGTGGCTGACGCCGAGCTGGCTGGTCAGGTCCGTCACGGCAAAGGACTGCCCCGGGGGCAGTGCCCCGGACAATATCGAGCGGCGGATCTCGGCTGTGACCAGGTCCACGGCCGACAGTTTCGCGTCCGCCACGGACCTGAGCGCTGGCCTAGCCTGTGGACTCAACGGAGTCCTCCTCGGGGACGACGTCATGGTAGTGGGCAAAACTCGATAGTTGACATCCTATAGGCTAGCTCAGGTAGCGTGTGAGTCCGAGGACGGGTAAGAAGCCTTGGAGGCGCACGATGACAGCTATCGACCATGAGCCTGCGTCTGCTCATTCCGACTTCCGCAGTCCGCCGCCCGTAGGCACGACGGAACACGCCCTGTGGCTCGCACACTGGCATTTCGAGCTTGAGAACCCTTTCCAGCTCGACATGCTGAAGGAGCTCTACCACGACGACATTGTCTGGGAGGTTCCGACCCGGAGGGTCGTGTACCACGGCAAGGACGACGTGATCGCGAATTACCGGCGGTTGTTCGAGAGCTGCGCTGAGCCAAACCTGACAAAGATCGAGCGATACGGCACGCCCGAGAGAGTCTTCGACGACAGCGAGCTGACGTTCAAGCTCATCGACGGCAAAGGGTTCCCGAACCACCCGCTACCCGTCGGGACTCGCATCTCGATGCGCATCGTGCACAACTTCCACATCCAGGACGGCCTGATCATCCGCGAAATCGGATACGAGATGTGGCGTCCGGATATCAGCTGGTGAGCGACGTCGTGACTGGCGGCGCCCGGTGGGTGACCCGCAGCGGCATCCACCTTGACCGGGTGGCCTCGCCATGGCTGATCCGGCGGTTCGTGGACCCAGATGCAACGTTCGGGTTCGTGGACCCAGCGAATCCAATACCTACCGGGGCTGTGCCGTTCGCGATTCCCGGCGCGCCGGTTGGCCCGCACGACACGGACGGCAGTGCGTTCCGCAAGATCCTGCGCTTCTATGACGTGCAGCGTCCGGAGCTTGACCGCATGGCCGAAGTTGTCGAGGTCGGCATTGCAATTGCGACAGGCAAGGCGCCTGAGAAGGCCCGCGCGGACGTCCTCGCCCACGGCGCGGCGCTCGCCGCGTTCGCGGAGGCAGTCATGATCCTGCGGCACGGCGATGATCACGCGGTGCTGCAAGATTCGGCCGTGTACTACGACGCGCTGTACCTCACGCTGTGGTCGGCATACGGACTGGACGCCCCCGCCTTGCCTGCGGACATTGTCGAGCGCCTGGGCGTACTGCGGTCTGCCGCCGAATGGCGCACGGTGCTGCCCGCCTGGGAGGAAACGGCGCACGCCTAAGGCGCGCGGTCGTTACCAAGCCCGCTCACCGCGGTGCCCCAGCAGACCCGATTCGACCTTGGAAGGGACAGTGCATGTATGTCGCCAACATCAGGGGAAGGCTGGCCACGTGGGTTGACGGCAAGCTGGCAGACGTCGAGCAGGTGAGCGGCGGCCGCTTCGGGTCCAGCCCTGCCGCTGTCTACCGGCGCTGGGATGAGTTCCGCGCCTGGGGCGACAACGTGGGTGCGTCTGGCAGTCCGGCCGAGGTGCCCTCCGGGCTGGGCGCGCCGTCGCCAGCGCCTAGGCAGACATTCGGTATCGGGCTCAACTACCGGGACCATGTTGAGGAGTCCGGGCTCGAGGTACCGGGGTTCCCGTCGACGTTCTGCAAGTTCGCGAGCTGCATCGTGGGCCCGGAGGACCCAGTTGAAGTCGTCGGGAACACTTCGGACTGGGAGGTTGAGCTCGTCGCCGTCATCGGCCGGGCGGCGCACAACGCCAAGGCCGACGTCGGCTGGGACTACGTGGCTGGCCTGACGATCGGCCAGGATCTGTCGGAACGAACCAGGCAGTTGGCCGACTCGCCTCCGCAGTTCAGCCTCGGGAAATCGTTCCCTGGCTACGGGCCGACCGGGCCGTGGCTGGTCACCCCAGACGAGTTAACCGACCCCGCTGACCTGCCGCTGCGCTGTTTCCTCGACGGGGAGAAGGTACAGGAATCGCGCACGTCACAGCTGATTTTCAGCGTGCCTCAGTTGATTGAGGCACTTTCGTCGATAGTTACCCTGCTTCCCGGTGACATCATCTTCACCGGTACTCCCGGCGGCGTAGGTGCCGCCCGTTCGCCACAGCGCTTCCTGCGGCCCGGCCAGACCCTGGTGAGCGAGATCGACGGCATCGGGCAGCTCACGACCACCCTGGTCGGCCCATCATGAGCGAGGCGGCTGAACTGCCGGGCGAAGTGCTCGCCGACGACCTCCTGTGGGGCGAGGCACCGCGCCGGAACGGCGGTTTCTTGTGGCTGTCGGACGCGCAGGCTTCCCAGCTCGTGCAGATCGGACCCGCCGGTATGCGGCGGCATGCGCTCGATTCGCCGTTCAACGGCACCTGGGTACGGCCCGACGGCAGCATGGCCGCCGCGCGGCTGAGAGATCGGCGCATTGAGGTTCTGCACGATGGTGCTGTCAGCTCGGCACTGGCTGACCTGGGCGACCTCGCGACGGGAACCCTTGGCGACATGACAGGGACCGACAGCGGCCGGCTCTACGTCGACGACATGGGGCCAGAGCCGCATAAGGCGGAGCCGACGGGCCGGCTACTGACCGTAGCGTCCGATGGGACAGCGCGCGTCGCAGCTGATGGCCTGGTATTCCCGAACGGCCTTGCGGTCATCAACGACGGCGCCACCCTGGTAGTTGCAGAGACGCTGGCGCGCAGGCTGACCGCCTTCGAGATTGGCGCCGAAGGGCAACTGAGCGGCCGTCGGGTCTGGACTGACCTCGCTGCCTTGCTCGGCCCGAAGAATACGCCTGACGGTCTGTGGCCGGCTGCTGACGGCTCGGTCTGGGTCGCGGCCGGCTCGGGCGAGGCGTTCCTTCGGGTTTCCGGCAGCGACATCCTCGGCGCGGTACCCGTGCCAGGCGAGTTCGCGATCGCGTGCTGCCTCGATGGCACGGATCTCTACATCTCCACCAGCAGGTCTACAGACCCGTCACTCTCACTGCTTGAGCAGGCGCTGCCCGCCAAGAAGATCCGCGGCCGCGTCGCGCGTGTGCCGGTAGCCGCCGACGTCGGCGCTGATGCCGCTCGTGACCGTACGCAACGCAACTGACAAGGAACTGATCAGAGGAGACGACGATGTCGCATGACGCCCAAGTCATCATCCTCGGGGCCGGGCCGGTAGGTCTTGCCGCCGCCACTTTGCTCGCCAGTGAGGGAGTCCAGGTCGCGATCATCGACCGAGTCCGGATCCCGATTCATCACCCGCGCGCCTCGCACGTTGATGACGAGACCGTGCGGATCATGCAGGCCCTCGGACTCGCCCACCTGGAGCCGGACTTCGTCCACTACGACAGCGGCAGCTGCTACCGGATCTACGACGCCCACGACCGCGTCGTCATGGAGATGCCCTGGGGCCAGCTGACGGAACAAGGCTGGTACGGGGACAACCAGTTCTTCCAGCCGGACGTGGAAAACACGCTGCGCGGACGGCTACAGACCAGCTCGAGCGTCGCGACATGGCTCGGCTGGGAAGTGGAACTGGCCGAGCAAGACGAGCACGGCACCACAGTAGCCATCCGCAACGTGCGCACGGGCGCCCGGCGGCAGCTCACCGCTGGCTACCTGATCGCCGCCGATGGCGTCAGGTCGCGCGGTCGCGCCCTCATCGGAGGCGAGATCGAGAACTTCAACGCCAGCCACCGGTCGCTCATCCTGGACGTATTCGAGCTCGTTCCCAGTGACAAGGTGCGCGAGACCTTCACGAGGGCGACGGCGCCGAACGCGGTCACCTGCGTGCCGTCTGCCCGCGGCATCGTCCGCTTCGAGTTCATGCTGACCGACGCCGACGACGTCTCCGACTTCGAGAACCCAGAACGCTGGTACGAACTGCTAACGCCGTTCTACAGACCGGGCGATTACCGGATCGAACGCGCCGACGTCTACGCCTGGGACGCTGTAGTCCCGGAAGAGTGGCGCAAGGGCAGGGTCATGATCGCGGGAGATGCGGCCCACGAGATGCCGCCGCACATGGGCCAGGGCATGTGCTCGGGCCTGAGGGATGCGATCAACCTTGCATGGAAACTCGCACTGGTCATCAAGGGAGAAGCCGCCGAGGCGCTGCTCGACACCTATGCGACCGAGCGGCGGCCGCACGCTCGCGCCTACACGCAGGCGGCGGGCGCGGCGGCAAACGCGGTCGCGTTTCTGACTGCGTTCCCTGGTGACCCCAACGAGCCGCTCCCGGCGGCGCATGTCGACTTGCCGGAGCCACGGCTAGGGCCGGGCCTGCACGACGGCGAGCCCGCTCCGGCCGGCGCCCTGAGCATCCAGCCCTTCCTGGCCGATGGGCGGCGTCTCGACGACGTAGTTGGTTACAAGTTCGCCGTCATCGGCGACGCAGACGTTATCGCCGCGGTCACTGACGCGACGAAGGCGGCCTGGCAGCGCCTCGACGCCGTCGTGCTGACCGAGTACCCGGCGCAACTGCAAGCGTGGCTGCAAGCCAGGGGCGCCAAGGCGGAGATCGTCCGGCCCGACCGCTACCTGCTCGGGCTCGCAAAAGACGCTGCCGACCTCGACCGCCTGACCAAGGCAATGGGCCTCCGCGATCACCGGGTCCCGTCGGCCATGGCAGCGGACTGAGGCCAGCTGGCCCATGGCGACGCAGGCGCTAACCCTCCGTGCCTTGTTCACCGGGAAGCTGGGCCGCTTCGGCGACCGCCCTGCGGTGGTCCATGGTGCGGCCACGGTGACCTATCGTGACCTGGACTGCCAGATGGGCCGGCTCGCGAGATGCCTGGCATCTTTCGGGATCGGGCCGGGAGACGGCGTCGCGCTGATGATGTCCAACCGGGCGGAGTTCCTGATCGCCGACCAGGCGATCATCGCGCTCGGCGCAATCAAGGTGCCGGTGAATCACATGCTGGCCGACACCGAGATCAAGTTCATCCTCAGCGACAGCGGCGCCAAGGTCGCGATTGCCGATGCCGGGCTGCTGGCGGCCGCGCTTAGCGCGACCGGTCGCGACGGTCCCTTGCGGCACGTCATAACCGTGGATGAGCCAACGGCCGGGGTCATCAGCT
>JASHTT010000217.1 GCA_030040415.1 Streptosporangiaceae bacterium
TGCGGCGCTGCGTGCGCGAGCCGAGGCCGGCGGCGCGATCCACGGTCCGGTGAGCGCCAGTGCCGTGGCGGACGGGAGGGCGCTCGTCATCCAGGTGCCGCTGGCCGGCAACGGTTCGAGCATGCGGTCCTACAACGCCCTGACGACGCTGGAGAACCGGATCCTGCCGTCGACGATCGGGAAGGCGCCGGGCGCAAGCTTCGCCGTCACCGGCAACACTGCGGCCAATTACGATGTGCGGTCCACGCTGCACACGCGGACCCCCATAGTGTTCGGCGTCGTAGCTCTGCTGGCTTTCCTGCTGCTGTTGTTCGCGTTCCAGAGCCTGGCCATCCCGCTGGTCTCGATCGCGCTGAACTTCCTGTCGGTCGGCGCCGCCTACGGCCTGGTGACATGGATCTTCCAGGACGGGCACCTGCAAGGATTGCTCGGCTTCACCTCGTTCGGCGCGCTGATTCCATGGGTGCCGCTTTTTACATTCGTCATGCTGTTCGGGTTGAGCATGGACTACCACGTGTTCATCCTCAGCCGGATCCGCGAACTGTGGTCGGGCGGGGCCAGCGCCAGGGACGCGATCAGCGAGGGCGTCGGCAGGTCCGCCGGCGTCGTGTCCAGCGCGGCGGTGATCATGGTCGCGGTGTTCTCCATCTTCGCGACCCTGGACATGATCGACGTCAAGATGCTGGGCGTCGGACTGGCCGCGGCCGTGCTGATCGACGCCACCCTGGTCCGTGGCGTCGTGCTGCCGGCCGTGCTCGCGCTGCTCGGTGAGCGCGCGTGGTACGTACCCAGGCCGCTTGCGCGGCTGCAACTGCGCCGGGCGCTGCGCCCGGTGCAGCTACGGAAGGGTGAGGATCTCGTAGCCGTCCGACGTGACCAGGATGGTGTGCTCGAACTGCGCGGTCCGCTGCCGGTCGGCGGTGACGACCGTCCAGCCGTCGGGCCAGATGTCGTAGTCGATCGTGCCTAGGGTCAGCATCGGCTCGATGGTGAACGTCATGCCTGGCTCCATGACGACGCTGACCGTCGGGTCGTCGAAGTGCGGCACCACCAGCCCGGAGTGGAACGTCGTGCCGATGCCGTGGCCGGTGAAGTCCTTCACAACCCCGTAGCCGAACCGCCGCGCGTAGGACTCGATGACACGCCCGATCGCGTTCAGTGGCCGGCCCGGCGCCACCGCCCGTATGCCGCGCATCATGGCTTCCCTGGTGCGCTCGACCAGCAGCACCGATTCCTCGCTCACGTTCCCGGCGAGGAAGGTGGCGTTCGTATCCCCGTGCACGCCGCCGATAAAGGCGGTGATGTCCACGTTCACTATGTCGCCGTCGGCGATCACCGTGTCATCGGGGATGCCATGGCAGATCACCTCGTTGAGCGAGGTGCACAGCGACTTCGGGAACCCCCGGTAGCCGAGGGTGCTTGGGTAGGCGTCGCGGGCGGCGAGGAACTCGTGCCCGATCCGGTCCAGTTCGTCGGTGGTCACGCAGGGTGCGACGTGCCTCCCGACTTCCTCCAGTGCTTGTGCCGCAATGCGCCCGGCGATCCGCATCCGGCCGATCGTCTGCTCGTCCTTGACGTCGGCCTCGCCGGTCCGCGGTGCCTTGCGGCCCACGTACTCCGGGCGGGGGATGTGGGCGGGCACCGTTCGCTGCGGCGAGACCCGGCCGGGCTGGAGCGTAACTGCCATGATCTGTAAGTCTAGTGTCCATGGATGATGACAAAAGCTGGTGGTTCTGCCTGAAGCACCACGAGGTCGAGCAGGGGCCTGGCTGCCCCGGAAAAGACCGGCTCGGCCCGTATCCGACCCAGCAAGACGCAGAGCACGCCCTGGATACTGTCCGGCGCCGCAACGAGGAATGGGACGCCCAGGAATAGCAGGCGGTCTTGTAGGGTGAGCCAAACGGCATAGGGCCGACAAGGGGGCCAGTTTGTCCGTTGACCAGCCCGGTAGCGGCTTGCCGCCGGTCGCCGAGGCGCGGATGGCCGAGATCCGCCGCTCCGGCACTTGGGGTTCGGCGCTGACTGCTGACGAGTTCACCGCGATCAGGAGCGCTGGCTTCGAGCCGGTGGGACAGGTGCTTGGCGCTGCGGTCTTCAACATCGGCTACCGCGGCTATGGCTGCCCGTCGTTCGGGTACGGTCTCGGCAGGGTCGGCGCCTACGGTTCATACGGGCCCTATCAGAGCGTGACTGCCGTGTCGGGCGCTGGCACGCTCGGGTCCTACGCCCCGCTGGTGAAGACCTTGTACCAGGCAAGGCGAACGGCGATCGGGCGGATGACGGCTGAGTGCCAGGAACTCGGCGGTCACGGAGTGGTCGGCGTGTCGCTGACGATCGGCGGCTTCCCGGCCGGCGGCCTGGAGTTCAAGGCCATCGGGACCGCTGTCAGGGCTCCCGGCGCCAAGGCGCTGAAGAGCCCGTTCACCTCCGACCTGTCCGGGCAGGACTTCGCCAAACTGATCATGGCGGGCTGGGTGCCCGTCGGCCTGGTCCTCGGCATCTCGGTCGGCGCGAGGCACGACGACTGGGTGACCGTGAACCAGACCCGCTGGGGGTCGGGAAATATCGAGGTCAACGGTTACACCGAGCTTGTCAACCAGACCAGGCACGACGCGCGCCTGCAACTCGAGCGCGACGTGGCGAACCGCGGCGGCGACGGCGTCGTGGTGCAGCGGATGACGGTGCGGGTGGGAGAGCACGAATGTCCTATGCAGGAGGGTCGGCGTGACCATCTCGTGGAGGCGACGATCATCGGTACCGCGATAGCTCAGTTCGGCCGGCGGCAGCAGGGCGCGCAGCGGCCGCTGGCAATCATGTCGCTGGACCCGCAGCGGCGGCAGGCAGCGCGCGTCCGGCTCGGTGGAGCCGGCGAGGCTTAGAGGGAGCACGATGACCGATCAGCAGCAGGGCACCGATCTTCAGGTGCTCGGGGTACCGCAGGACGCGATGCGCAGGCTGGCCGAGCTGCGGCCGGGCCAGCCAGGCTCCATCTTCACCTCGGACCTGTCCGTCAACGAGTTCCTGCTGGTGCGCGAGGTCGGCTTCCGGCCCGTGGGACTCGTGCTGGGCAGTTCTATCTACCACGTCGGATTGCAGGTGGCCCGCTGGGGCAAGAGCCAGGAACTCGACGTTTTGTCGCAGGCCATGTACCACGCCAGGGAACTGGCGATGACCCGGATGGAAGCCGAGGCGCAGGCGCTCGGCGCAGACGGCGTGGTAGGCGTGCGGCTGGACGTGGAGATGAAGGAGTTCGGTGCCGACATCGCCGAGTTCATCGCGGTCGGCACCGCTGTCGTGGCCGAGCAGGGCGCCGGGGGCGGCGGGGTGACGCAGTGGCGCAACAACAAGGGCCTGCCGTTCACCTCGGACCTGTCGGGCCAGGATTTCTGGACGCTGATCCGGGCCGGGTACGCCCCGCTCGGCATGGTGATGGGCTCGTGCGTCTATCACATCGCGCACCAGAAGCTCGGTACGAAGATGGGCAACATCGGCAGGAACGTCGAGCTCGAGCAGTTCACCCAGGCGCTCTACGACGCCCGGGAGTTGGCGATGAGCCGGATGCAGGCCGAGGCCGAGGCGCTGGCCTCCGAGGGCATCGTGGGCGTCCAGCTGCGCCAGCACAGCCACACCTGGGGCTCGCACACCACGGAGTTCTTCGCGATCGGCACCGCGGTGCGGCCGCTGCGAGAGGACCACGTCATCCAGACGCCAACGATGGTGCTGAGCCTCGACGCCTGATCGCGGCGGAGGACGCTGTGGCGCAGACGCCTGATCAGGAACTGCCACCGGCAGCTGCCGCGCGGCTGTCGGACATGAAGGGCCACCGCAGCTGGGGTTCTTCGCTCGGGGTCAGCGAGTTTGCCGCGATCTCGCGGGTCGGCTTCGAGCCGGTCGGCCAGGTACTTGGCGCCGCAGTCTTCAACGTGGGTGACCCCGGCGACGAG
>JASHTT010000218.1 GCA_030040415.1 Streptosporangiaceae bacterium
TTTTGGCACCGCGGTAGAGCCGGAGCGTGCGGCTCTGCTGACCTTTCTCGGCCAGCAGTGGAACACGTCGCGCGCCGCGGTGCTCGGGGCGACTGAACACCTTTAACGCCGACCGCAAGCCGGCTGGGCTTACGAGCCCAGCTTGGGTCGCGTATCCCCGAAGCACAGAGTCAGGGAGCGCCGGCACCATGTTCTAACCGCACTTCTCTTCTGCATAAACCTTCATATCTAATCGGAAACATAGTATTAAAGCGGATGTAAACCGGGCAATCACGAGGCGCGTCTCACTGGGCATATCGCGCTCCTCGGAGTGCATGCCCGCGTGTACGAATTCATGGTTCCGAGGGAGGGGCGGGGAGTGGACCGCGAGGGGTGGGAGATCGTCGAGGCACGCAGCCGGGGGAGCTGCGCAGCGTCGCTGGGTTCGCCGCGAGGCGCCGGAGAGCATGGGATTTCGCAGGGCCGTGAGCACGACCCGGCAGGCGCGGCACGCCCGACAGGCGCTGCCCGGCGGTCGTCGAGAGGGTTGGCCAGCAAGGGGGCCTAGACGGCCCATCACCAGTGTGTCGGGTCGGCGGCCACGAGCCAGGGGGAATGACGGGCCCGCCGCTGACGCCGCCACCTCTTGGCAGTACCAGCCTTTACTCCGTCCGCGTGGCGCTTGCCTTGTCACCAAACGTGACCGGCAGGACGAGCGTCACTGACTAACCGGGCGGTTCTTGCCCTGCACGCGGCCGGGAGCCGCAACCTCGCGCAAATGAGTCTGGCCGCCACCCGCCCATTTGTTTGCTTTAACACACCTAAGGACCGAAGACATCCGATGCCTGATTCGTTCGGCGACCACCAGGAAGCGGGGCTTGCCGTCCTTCGCTTGCTGGGCGCTGAGCTGCCTGATGGCGTCGGTCATGAGCCGGGTCCGCTCAGCCGGGATCATGACGTCCTGGCGGAGCACGCGCCGAAGCGCCGCTGGTATCACCGGCTAACGGCTGTTCCATGGCCGCTGCTTGGCATCCTGGCGGTCCAGGCTGGCCTGTGTGCGCGGATGCTGCGCCTGGACACGGCGTTTTCCGATGAAGCGCTGTACCTGTGGACAGGGCACCAGGACTGGGCCTGGCTGCTGCACGGAACGCAAGAGCCCCCGTTCGCCACGTACCTGTCCGGGTCACCGATCGTCTACCCTCCTCTGGCCGCGCTGGCTGACAGCATTGGCGGTCTGGCTGGTGCCCGGGTTTTGTCGCTGTGCTTCATGCTGACCGCCAGTACGCTGCTCTGGCTGTCGGCGTCCCGGCTGTACGGAAGGCTGGCCGCTTTCTTCGCCGTGGCGCTGTGGGCTTCGCTGGGGGAGACGCTCCGGCTTGGAGCCTTCGCGACCTACGACCCCATGGCCTGCATGTTCCTGGTTCTCGGCGCATACTGCGCGATCAGGGCTGGTCAGAGTGACAGGCACGGGCCGCAGTGGGCAATGGGCGCGGCCGTGGCGCTGACTGTAGCGAACTGCGCCAAGTACGCGACCGCCCTCTTCGACCCGGTTGTAGTGATGCTCGCGTTCCTGGTCGCGCTCGCTTATATGCCGTCAGCTCGGAAGAGGGCAGCGCGCCTAGCCGCGATCACGATGTGCTATCTCGTGATCTTCCTGGTTGGTCTGCTGGCGCTTGCGTCCGTCGGCGACGGCTACTACATCACCGGAATCGAGGCCACCACTGTCAGCCGGGCTTCAGCCGGCCAGAGCGCGGCGTTCATTCTCAGCACAATCTGGTCGTACATGAAGATCATCACACCCATCACGCTCCTCGGGGCGCTGTTGTGCCTGTGGCTTGAGCGTGATCTTTACCGTCGGCTGGTCACCCTGCTGCTGGCGCTGACGGGGGTTCTTGCGCCGCTCAACCAGATCCGTATACACACCTCGACCTCGCTGGATAAGCACGAGGACTTCGCGGCGTGGTTCATGGCCATGGCCGCGGGCTACGCGATCAGCGTCCTAGGTCGCGGCTCTTGGCCCAGGCGGCTCTGCGCTTGCGCGATCGGCTTGGCCGCAGTCGGGCTGACGCTGACCATCGGTATTCCGTTCGCGCGCTTTGCTGACTCCTACTGGTCCAACTCGGCCGCCGTGGTCGCTATGACACGGCCTCTGGTTGCGCAGACGAAGGGCGAGATCCTGTTCCAGAATCCGTCAATCCTCGACTACTACATGGGGCCGGTTGACGGCTGGAATACGACCTGGAAGCGCATCTCGGGGCAGAACAGCCTGCGCCTTCCGGACGGGCGCACCATTGACGACGCCCCCGTAGGCGCGGTTTCCGGGAGCCCAGGCCCGTACCTGGACGCCGTCAAGGTCGGCTATTTCAAGGTCATCGTCCTGAACAGGGAATGGACGAACTCGTTCGACAGCATGATGATCCCTGTTCTCATGCATGATCGGGCTTATCGCCTGGTCGGCCAGACCAGCGAGTTCTATGTCTGGCGCTACGACCCCGCGCGGAGTGCCAGTTGACCGCTCCGGTGGGCCGCCACCGTTTGCCGCGCCTGGTCCTTCCGGCCGCCCCTGATGACGCGGAGTCGGAGTCCTACGCTGCCAGGTCGCTCGCGCACCTGACGCCAGCCCTGATTGCCAGCGCGGTCTGCATCATCGTGGCCCAGGCTCTCATGGAGGTACGCAACGCCACGATTCTCCCGCTGGCCGTGGCCGTGTTCGGCACGTACACGCTGCTGTATCTGCTCTACCAGGCCGTCAGCATCCCAGTGAACTTCACCGGACCCAGCTTCGACTTTGAGGCACACGCGGACACAGTCCAGGCGTGGCAGCCCCAGATCTACCCATCCGTCGACATCCTCCTGCCAATCTGCGGCGAGCCGCTGGAGGTGCTGCGTAACACCTGGACCGGGGTCTTCGAGCTGCTCCACGCTTACCCCGGCAATGCCCGCGCCTACGTCCTGGACGATGGGGACAGCCACGAGGCGATGGAGGCATCCGCCGTCTTCGGCTTCGGCTACCTGCGGCGCAGCCGCCACGTGCACAAGAAGTCCGGCAATCTTAACTACGGCCTTCGGCATACCGCCGGCGAGCACGTGGTCGTCTTCGACGCGGACTTCCGTCCCCGGCCCGACTTCCTCGCCGAGACACTGCCCTACATGGACGACGACAGCGTCGGCATCGTGCAGACGCCGCAGTTCTTTCGCGTGGACCGGATGCAGACTTGGGTGGAGCGTGCGGCCGGGGCAACACTGGAGGTGTTCTACCGGGCTGTCCAGGTGTCCCGCGACCGGTTCGGCTCCGCGCTGTGCGTCGGCTCTAACGCCGTCTACCGGCGCGCTGCGCTGGAAGCGACGGGGGGCTTCACCGAGATCCCGTACGCCGAGGACTCGCACACCGGTCTAGATGTGCGCTACCACGGCTACGGCCTTCGCTACCTGCCGGTTCCGCTGGCGGCGGGCATCTGCCCGGCCAGTGTTGATACGTTCATGCGCCAGCAGTACAGGTGGTGCTGCGGGGCGACGTCGCTGATCTGGACCCGGCACATGTGGCGCGTGCCTATGGCCTGGAAGTCGCGGCTGCCTTATGTGGCCGGATGGCTGTGGAACCTCATGACTGCCGCGCGGACGGTGGTCTTGCCTCTCATTCCGATCGCGCTCCTGGCCTGGGTGCCCGGCGAAATCAAGCTGCGGAACGCCATCCTGCTGCTTCCTGCCGTCATCACCGGGACCATCCTCTACCCGCTGTGGCACAACAACCGCTACCCGGCCGGTACGTGGCCGCTCGCCATCGCAACGGGCTGGGCTCAGGCTCTTGCCCTGTGGGATTACGGCCGGGGGAAGGTCATGTCGTGGCAGCCGTCCCGGGGGCCCGGAGATGCGACCCGCAGGTTCCGCTACTGCGTGGTCGCATGGAACGGCAGCCTGGCGGTTCTCTGGCTAGCTCTGGCCGGCTGGCGCGTCTGGCAGACGGGATCGATCAGGTTCGCTGTCGTAGCCGCATTCGGCCTGGTTAACGCCGTCGTCGTGGCCCGGATCATCTTCCCCGGAAGGAGCACGTCGTGAGGAGTAAGTGGCTGCTTGCTCCCGTTGCGGCGGTGCTCGTCATGGTGTCAGGCTGCGAGCTCAATCCCAACTACCCAGAGGTGGCCGCGGCGCCATCGCCGACAACCCCGAATCTTGCCTCGCTAGGCGTGGCGCCCCCGGTGCCCGTCGTGCCGGTGGTGCACCTGCGCTTCCCGGCCGTGGGCGTCTATGAGAAAGGAGCACCAGGGTCCTACGCAGGCGTCGCCCGGTTCTCCGCCGAGACCGGAACGCGCATCCGGATCGCCATGTACTACGCCGGCTGGGGTAGCTCGTTCAAGACTGCCTTTGCCGAGCAGGCCGCGCGGCACGGCGCGGTCACCGACGTCATGCTGGAGCCCTGGAAGGTCAGCGTCGCCTCGATTGCCAGCGGGCGCCAGGACAAGTGGCTCCGCTCGTACGCCGCAGACATCCGGGCATTCCGCGACCCGGTCATCCTCTCGTTCGGGCACGAGATGAACGGCTGCTGGTACCCCTGGGGTGCCTGCAAGACACCGCCCAGTGTGTTTACCGCCGCGTGGCGGCATATCGTCACGGTATTCCGCGAGATGAAGGTGCGGAACGTGCGCTGGTTGTGGGAAGTCAACGTGGGGCGGCCAGCACCGCTACAGAGCGACTACCCCGGCAACAGCTGGGTGAACCTCGTCGGTGTCACCGGCTACTACATCCAGCCCTCGTCGACGTTCAGCAACGAGCTTGTGCTGACCATCGACCAGATCCGCCGATTCTCCAGACGTCCCCTGATCGTGGGCGAGACCGGTGTCGCACCCGACGAGGACCGGTCGGGTCAGATCGCGAACCTGTTCGCCGGGTTGAGGTCCTATCACGTGCAGGCCGTCATCTACTTCGACGTGGATCAGAGCGGCGGCCGCTACAAGCAGGACTGGCGTCTTGAGGGCGACGCGGCCGCGCTCCGAGGGTTCCGTCTTGCGGCAAAGGCGTACCTCACCGGCTGACCGTGGAAACCTTATTAAAGGAAGTTGCTGGGAAATACTGGAACATGTAGCCTGCTCGCGTGAGCGTGCCCCCCGAGATCATGGAGCGCCGCATCGACGAGCTGCGCACCGCAGTGCGGCGGGCCGCGACAGCCGGCGACCGGGTGCGCAGCCGCGAGCTGAGGGCCCAGCTGCGCGCCGCCGAGCGTGAGTGGGACGACGCGGTGGCCCGGCTGGAACGCGAGTCGGCGAGCGCAGCTCCACGCGAGAACGCACCCATGCAGCAGCCGGGGCAGTTGCTGCCGGCCAGGGAACAGGTGCATCAGGCGCTGACGCTGATCGGCGTGCCTGCCGCGCCGCGGCTGGTCGTCGCGGTGCATGGGGCGTTCTCCGCCGGGCCGCTGGCGGGCAGCAAGCTGACCAGCCTGCGCCGGGACGAGGAGCGCTCGTTCCGGTCAGCGCCATACGCCCGCGCCTACTATCTGTGCGCGGCGCTGACCGCCGATTGGCTGGCGCCCGCCCGCGGCCTGCTGGCGGTTTCAACCTGGCCGCTCGAAAAGCGTGTAATCGGCCCGCTTAGTCCGCGCGTCGATTACCTGATGGCGGCGATCGCGGTGGCTGACGGGGTCCAGCGGATCCCGAACCCGGGCGCGGGCGCGCTCGCGCTGCTGTGGCGGTTCGGGGTGAACATCCCCGGCGCGCAGCCCGGCTCGAGCCACGCGGATCCGGCCCTGGTCGTGCAGGCTGCGCTGGCCGAGCTGGAGGTGCACCGGGAGGCTGACGCCGGGCACCGGCGGGCGGCAGCGGACCGGGCTCGCGACCAGCTCGACGACGCTGGTCAGCTTTTCGGCAGCCGCCTGCGGACGACGGCGCGTTCCGTAGACGGCGGCTGAGCGGAAGAGACGACAGTGGACGACACCGAAGAGCGGCTTGCTCAGATCCGCGGCCCGCTGCCTGCGCGACCGCACAACGCGCGCACGATCGCCGCGCTCACCAGCAACCCGGGCTGCGCGCGGCGGGCGATCCTGGACGCGGCCGGCGTCGACAAGCAGCGGGTAGCCGCGCACGTCGGCTTCCCGGCGCCGTTCGGCCAGTCGCAGTTCGCGATCACTCGCGGCAACTCGTTCGAGGCCCAGGTCAAGGCGAACGGCTGCGCAGAACTGCTGCGGCTGCTCCGCGAGCAGCTCGGCCTGCCGATTCCGGAGGCGTCCTACGCCGATCTCGAGGAAGTCGGCGGCAACACCAGCCTGGAGGTACGGCACGCGCGGACGCGTCAGCTGCTGACCAAGTCGGCGGCTTCCGGGCCGGACTCGGGCGCGCTTTTCGACCACCCGCTGCTGCGGCTGCCGGTTGGCGGCAGGCTGGCCTACCTGGAACCGGACCTGATCGCGTTCCGGCTGGGCGGCCAGTTCCGGGTCGTGGAGATCAAGTCGTTCG
>JASHTT010000219.1 GCA_030040415.1 Streptosporangiaceae bacterium
TGGCGAGCCGCACAAGACCAAGGTCGGCTCCATGACGCAGGCACAGGTCCGCGAGATCGCACAGGTGAAGATGCCTGACCTCAACGCGACGACGATCGAGGCAGCCGAGAAGATCATCGCTGGGACTGCTCGCTCGATGGGCATAACCGTCGAGAGCTGACAGTTCTACTTAGTTGCGGCTTGTCCCGGGCCACGCACTTTGAACGTGCGGCCCGTGCCGGGCCGGAGAGACTGAAGTACGCGGCCTGTTCCGGGCCGTACAGACGAACTACGCGGCCCGTCCAGGGTCGCATACTGGACAGCGTGGCCCGTCCGGGCCGCGCAACACCGAACACGGCAGCCCCCAGTGGGGCCGCAGCGTGTGGCAGGGCCAGGCGCTGGCCCGATGACCACAACCTCCGCAAGAAGTTTGGAGAAGCAAGATGAAGCGCAGCAAGGCTTACCGGAAGGTCGACGAGGCCGTCGACCCGGCCCGGTTGTACACCCCGGCCGAGGCCATGACGCTGGCCAAGAACACCTCGACTACGAAGTTCGACGCGACCGTAGAGGTCGCGTTCCGGCTCGGCGTCGACCCGCGCAAGGCTGACCAGATGGTCCGCGGCACCGTGAACCTCCCCAACGGGACCGGCAAGACGGCCCGGGTGCTGGTGTTCGCCACCGGTGACCGCGCCGAGGAGGCTCGCGCCGCCGGAGCCGACTTCGTCGGCGCTGACGAGCTGATCGAGCGCGTCCAGGGCGGGTTCCTGGACTTCGACGCCGTCGTCGCCACGCCTGACCTGATGGGCAAGGTCGGCCGCCTCGGCCGCATCCTCGGCCCGCGCAGCCTGATGCCGAACCCGAAGACCGGCACGGTCACGATGGACGTCGGCAAGGCCGTCACGGACATCAAGGGCGGCAAGATCGAGTTCCGGGTCGACAAGAACAGCAACTTGCACTTGATCATCGGCAAGACCTCGTTCTCGGACCGCGCTCTGATCGAGAACTACGCAGCGGCCCTAGACGAGGTGATCAGGCTCAAGCCGGCCGCTGCCAAGGGCAAGTACGTGAAGAAGATCGCTATCGCGACCACGATGGGCCCTGGCATCCAGGTAGACCCGGGCCTGACCCGGGGGCTGACCGCCGAGCTCGAGGAGCCCGCAGCGGTCTGACCCCCGGCTTGGGAATCCCCGTTTGCAGCACCCAGTACGGCCCGGTGCCGGCCCCGCAAGGCTGGGCACCGGGCCGTTTGGCGCGCTGCCGTCTCAAGATCAAGTTATCCAGTAAAGTTAGCCGCGCTATACGACGAAAAGTCTTCCGCTAACCGGGTCCCGCGCCCTCCGGTAACCGATTTGGCCGCACGGGCTCCTGGAACGTACGCTGTGAAAAGCCAAAGACCGTCGGCTGTCGTCGCGACTGCCGCGTTAGCTGGGGGAGACCCCGGATCCGCGGGCAGCGTGGCGGCCGAAGGCTCGCGACAGCGAGCGGCCCGCGCAGGCGACCGAGCTAGCCGAGCGACGGCGAATTGCAGCCGCGCCTGGCCACGCCCCGTGCGCCCGCACCGGGGCGTTTTGCTTTCTCTGCAGCCTGGCCGACGCCGAGATAGCCCGGCCATCGCAAGCCCGATGGCCAGGGACACGAAGGGAGGCCCATGGCGAGGGCGGAGAAGGCGACAGCGGTCGCAGAGCTGACCGAGCGGTTCCAGAACTCGTCGGGCGCCGTGCTAACGGAGTACCGCGGTTTGTCCGTGTCGCAGCTTGGCGAACTGCGCCAGGCACTGGGCGAGCACGCCACCTACTCCATCGTCAAGAACACGCTCACCAAGATCGCTGCGGATCAGGCCGGTGTCGCACCTCAGCTCACCGACCTGCTGTCCGGCCCGTCGGCCATCGCGTTCGTGCAAGGCGACGTGGTCGAGGCCGCCAAGGGACTGCGCGACTTCTCCCGGGCGAACCCGCTGCTTGTCATCAAGGGCGGCGTGCTCGACGGGAAGCCGCTGACCCCGGCGGAGATCGTCAAGCTGGCGGATCTTGAGTCGCGCGAGGTGCTGCTGGCCAAGCTGGCCGGCGCCATGAAGGCATCGCTGGCCGGTGCGGCCTCGACCTTCAACGCGCTGCCCGCCCAGATGGCCAGGCTGCTCGGCGCGCTGGAGAGCAAGCGCGCTGAGGGCGGCGATGCAGGAACGGCGGCCGCGTCGGCCCCGCCGACCGCACCGGCCGCGCCAGCCGCAGCGAGCCCGGAGGACACCGACCCAGCACCGGCGGAGCAGGCAGCCGAGGAAGGCTGACCGGACCCGGAAGACCTGCGGGTGGCCGATGCCACCCGCGCACGTAGATCGAATGGAAGAGGAAGCACCACAATGGCGAAGCTCAGCACCGACGACCTGCTCGACGCGTTCAAGGAGATGACGCTGATCGAGCTGTCCGAGTTCGTGAAGCAGTTCGAGGAGACCTTCGATGTCAAGGCTGCGGCGCCGGTTGCCGTGGCCGCGGCAGCCCCGGGCGGCGGCGGTGGCGCTCCCGCCGAGGAGGCCGAGGAGAAGGACGAGTTCGACGTGATCCTCGAGGCGGCTGGCGACAAGAAGATCCAGGTCATCAAGGAGGTCCGCACCCTGACGAGCCTTGGGCTCAAGGAGGCGAAGGACCTGGTCGACGGCGCGCCCAAGCCGCTGCTTGAGCGTGTCAACAAGGAGGCCGCAGACAAGGCCAGGGCAGCGCTCGAGGGCGCGGGCGCCACGGTCACGGTCAAGTAACCCGATGCCCGGGCGCAAGGTCCGGGGTCATTAGCGGACGGCCCGCGGCGAGCCGGAGATCTGGCCTGCCGCGGGCCGTCCGCTTATTCCAGGCCTCGTCGGGGAATGCCGACTCAGGATCGACCGGGGCGCTGATGCATGCGTGGCGAGGACGCCCAGATGCCTCGCCGGGACGCTGCACGGGCGGCCAGGCCGCCCAGATGCGTGGCCAGCACGTCGCACCGCGGCCAGGCCGCTCAGGCGCGTGAAAAACAACCATTCCCCATCGCTGGGGGTTAAAACGTCTAGCAGAGCGTGATCCTCGTCACGTGGCGCCGAACTGCGACACAAGGCACCCGGGACTTGACGTTTCGCCGTTCA
>JASHTT010000220.1 GCA_030040415.1 Streptosporangiaceae bacterium
GGGATCCGCCTGGTGGTCGACCACGCGCCAGGGCACACGCCGGGCTCGGTAACGTTCCGGCTGGCTGGCGGCGAGCAGGGCACGATCTTCACCGGCGACCTGCTGTTCGCGGGGTCGATCGGCCGCAGCGACCTGCCAGGCGGCGACTACCAGACGATCCTGGCGAGCCTGGCGCGGGTCTGCTTGCCGTTGCCGGACGAGACCGTGGTGCTAGCCGGGCACGGGCCGCAGACGACGATCGGCGCCGAGCGAGCGGGTAACCCGTTCCTCGCCGGGCTGAGTCCCGTGACCGGGCCGGTGACCGGCCTGTAGCAGGATGGGCCTGCGGCGGGCGGTCCGGCGGACCTCCCGTTCCCTTGTCAATGCAGAAAGGTCAGGCGAGCGATGATCCGCAGCCACGAGGCTGGCAGCCTGCGGGCGGCAGACGCCGGGCAGGAGGTGCGGCTGGCCGGCTGGGTGGCGCGGCGGCGTGACCACGGCGGCGTCGTGTTCATCGACCTGCGCGACGGCAGCGGTGTCGTGCAGGTCGTGTTGCGCGAAGAGGACCTGGCGCACGAGCTGCGAGCCGAGTTCTGCGTGCTGGTCACCGGCGCCGTGCGCATTCGCCCGGCAGGGAACGAGAACCCCGAGCTGCCGACCGGTGCGGTCGAGGTCGCGGCGGCAGCCGTCGAGGTGCTGTCGCAGGCCGATCCGCTGCCGTTCCCGATCGAGAGCGGCCTGGACCTGAATGAGGAGGTGCGGCTCAAGTACCGCTACCTCGACATCCGCCGCGGTGACATGGCGGCTGCGCTCAAGGCCAGGTCGCGGGCTGTCTACCTGCTCAACGAGGTGATGAGCTCGCACCGGTTCGTGACGGTCGAGACCCCGTTCCTGACCAGGTCGACCCCGGAGGGCGCGCGCGACTTCCTGGTGCCGGTCCGGCTCAGGCCAGGCACCTGGTACGCGCTACCGCAGTCTCCGCAGCTCTTCAAGCAGCTGCTGATGATCTCCGGGCTCGAGCGGTACTTCCAGCTCGTCCGGTGCTTCAGGGACGAGGACTTCCGGGCCGACCGGCAGCCGGAGTTCACCCAGGTCGACCTCGAGATGTCGTTCGTGACCAGGCAGGACGTCGTCGCGGTCGCCGAGGATCTGGTGGCACGGCTGTGGGCGGAGATCGGCGGCTACGAGGTTCCGCTGCCGATCCCGCACATGACCTACGCCGACGCGATGTCCCGCTTCGGCTCGGACAAGCCAGACCTGCGGTTCGGTCAGGAACTCACCGACCTGACCTCCTACTTCGGCCAGTCGGAGTTCCGGGTGTTCCAGGCTGCGCACGTCGGAGCCGTCGTGATGCCCGGTGGCGCAGCGCAGAGCCGTAAGGAACTAGACGGCTGGCAGGACTGGGCCAAGGCGCGTGGCGCGCGAGGGCTCGCCTACGTGCTCATCGGCGCGGACGGCGCCGTGTCAGAGGCCGGCCCCGTGTCCAGGCACCTGTCGGAGCAGGAGCGGGCCGGGTTGCCGGGCGCCGTCGGGGCTTCGGCCGGCGACGCCGTGTTCTTCGCGGCAGGCCCGGCTAACGAAGCCAGGGCCCTGCTCGGCGCTGCCAGGCTCGAGATCGGTCACCGATGCGGTCTGATCGACCCGTCTGCCTGGGCGTTCACCTGGGTGGTCGACGCGCCTATGTTCGAAGAGGACGGCGAGGGCGGCTGGACGGCGGTGCACCACCCGTTCACCTCACCGCTGCCGGAGTGGGCCGACAAGTTCGAGTCCGAGCCTGCCGGAGCGCTCGCGGATGCCTACGACATCGTCTGCAACGGCACCGAGATCGGCGGTGGTTCGATCCGGATCCACCGGCCGGACATCCAGCAGAAGGTGTTCGACGTGATCGGCCTGTCCAAACAGGAGGCGGCGTCTCAGTTCGGCTTCCTGCTCGAGGCACTGCGGTTCGGTCCGCCGCCACACGGCGGGATCGCCTTCGGCTGGGACCGGATGCTGATGCTGCTGACCGGCCGGGAGTCGATCAGGGACGTGATCGCGTTCCCGAAGGCCGCGTCCGGCAGCGACCCGCTGACCGGCGCGCCCACGCCGATCACCGCCGCCCAGCGCAAGGAGGCGGGCATCGATGCCGTGCCGCCTGCGGCGGGCTGAGACCGGTTAGCCGGGCGTCGCCGAAGGATTCAGCGGAAGGTGCGGAAGGCGGCCCGCACCTCGGCGGTGAACAGTTCGGGTTGCTCGAACGCCGCGAAGTGCCCGCCCTTCTCGAGTTCGTTCCAGTACCGCAGGTCGGTCAGCTGGCGTTCTGCCCACCGGCGTGAGGCGCGGAAGATCTCCTTCGGGAAGATCGAGCAGCCCGACGGCACCGCCACCGGCCCGAGCAGGGGGTTGCGGAAGCTCTCCCAGTACATCCGTGCCGAGGACGCGCCGGCCCCGGGCACCCAGTAGAGCATGATGTTGTCCAGCAACTCGTCCTTCGTCAGCACGTTGAGCGGGTCGCCGTCGCTGTCGGTCCAGGCCCAGAACTTCTCCACGATCCAGCCGGCCAGGCCGGCCGGCGAGTCGACCAGGCCGTAGCCGACGGTCTGCGGGCGGGTCGACTGCTCCTTGGAATACCCGGAGTCCCAGGCGTCGTAGTACCTCATCGACGCCAGCGCGGCCTGCTCCTGCTCGGTGAGCTCGTCCTTCGCCGCCGGGTCCGGGAAGGCGATCACCATGTTGATGTGGATGCCCGCCAGGTGGTCCGGGTGCCGCATGCCAAGGCCGACCGTCACCATCGCGCCCCAATCGCCGCCCTGCGCCCCGTAGCGTCGGTAGCCAAGCCGGCCCATCAGCACATCCCAGGCGTCGGCGATCCGCGCCGCATCCCAGCCGGGCCGGGCTGGCTTGCCGCTGAAGCCGTAGCCCGG
>JASHTT010000221.1 GCA_030040415.1 Streptosporangiaceae bacterium
GCAGCAGTTCCAGGCTCGCGCCGATGCCGTTGATCAGCAGCAGCGGCACCGGCGAAATCCGCCCGCCTCGCCAGCCGCGCCTGGCGGGCCGCACCGCCACGCGCACAAGCTGGCTGCCGACCGCGACGGTGCGCACGACCTCGGTCTTCGGCGGGCTATCTGTCGTGGACATAGGTTCCGGGGGCCGGGCCGAGCACTGCCAACTCCTTGCTGCCGGCCGTGGCCCGGCTCTTTTTGTCGCCGCCGCTGCGTTCCGTCAGCCAGGCGGAGTAGTGCGGCCACCAGCTTCCGGTGACGGTCGAGGCGCCCGCGAGCCAGTCAGCCGCGTCGGCCGGATTCTCGTCCGCCACCTGGAACGTCGCCTTGGGGTTGCCGGGCGGGTTCACCATGGAGGCGATGTGGCCGCTGGTGGACAGCACGAACGTTACTTGCCCGCCGAGCAGCTGGGTGCTGCGATAGCACGACTGCCACGGACAGAGGTGGTCGGCGATGCCGGCGATGACGTAGGAGTCGCAGTCGACCTTGGAAAGGTCGACCGGCGAGCCGAGCATCGCGGCGCGGCCGGGCTTAACCAGCGCGTTCTCCAGCGCGAGCCGGATGAAGTCGGCGTGCAGGGCGGCAGGCAGCCTCGTGGTGTCGGCGTTCCAGTACAGGATGTCGAACGGCGGCGGCGTACGGCCTTGCAGGTAGTTGTTGACCCAGTAGTTCCAGATCAGGTCGTCGGGCCGGAGCCAGGCGAAGACCTCGGCCAGGTTCCGGCCGTCCAGGTATCCCCTGGCGCGCGACACTGCCATTGCCAGGTTCGCGGTTGCCTCATCGATCATCGCGCCCGCTGTGCCGGCCCTGGCCTGATCCAGGACCGTCACACCAAGGCAGAGGCTGGCGACTGAGTCCAGGCTGCCTAGCTCGGACAGGCGCGCGGCAACCATCGACGAGACGATCCCGCCAGAACACAGCGCGCAGATGCTCACCCTGGCCGCACGGGTGATGGACCTGGCCGCCTCCATGGCATCAAGTACTGCCTCGCCGTAGCTGTCCAGGCCCCATTCGCGGTGCCGGTAGTCGGGATTCCGCCAGCTAACGACGAAGACCTGGTGGCCCTGACTGACCAGGTACTCGGTCATGCTGCGGCCCGGCGCCAGATCCGTGATGTAGAACTTGTTGATCATCGGCGGAACGATGAGCAGCGGGTACTTGCTGACCCGCTCGGTGAGCGCCGCGTACTGGATCAGCTCGAACATCTCGGTGCGGTATACGACCGATCCCGGCGTTACCGCCAGATCCTTGCCGACCTCGAACGCACCGGGTTCGACCATGGCCGGCACCCGCGGCGCGCTGGCCAGGTCGGTCAGCAGCGCGCGGACGCCGCGGAGCGCGGACATTCCGCCCGTGTCGACCAGCGCCTTGATGCCGGAAGGGTTCAGCAGCGGGTTGTTGCTCGGCGAGGCGGCCGCGATGAGGTTCGAGAGCAGGAAGCGCAGCCGCTCTGCGTCGCGCCAGTCGAGATCGGCAGCGTCGAACGTCGTCTCGGCCGCGCTGGCGGCCGCCAGGTAACTCTGCATGACCCGCCTCAGCACCGGATTGCCCGTCCAGGCCGGATCAGCGAACCGCCGGTCCTTGCGGTGCGGTGCGAGCTGCGAGCGGCCGGCCGCTACCCGGCCGAGTTCCGCGGCCAGCGCGCCGGCCTGGCGGGCCACGTACTCAGGCTGCCTGGCCAGGCTCGCGGCAAGCCGCAGCGTCGCGCCGTCTGGCCGCAGCCTGCGCACGACGCCGAGGGCGCCATCGGTCAGCAGCAGGTCGAGCGCTCCGGCCAGGTCGCCAGCGGTGTCGGTGACCTGCTGCTCCGCTTTGGTGCTCACGTCGTGCTCTCCGGCGGCCGCACCTCCCGGCGGAGGATCTTGCCGGTCGGACCCTTCGGCAGCGCCTCCACCAGCCACACCTTCCTCGGATACTTGTAGGCCGCGACCCTGTCCTTGGCGAACTGCCGCAGTTCCTCCGGCGTGGCGCTGGCACCGGGCTTGAGCGCGACTGCAGCTCCGACTTCCTCGCCCAGCTCCGGATGCGCCATGCCGATCACCGCGACCTCGGCGACGGCCGGATGCTCGTGCAGGACCTCCTCGATCTCCCGCGGGTAGACGTTGTAACCACCGCGGATGATCATCTCTTTCTTCCGGTCGACGATGTAGTAGTACCCGTCCTCGTCGAGGCGGCCGAGGTCGCCGGTGCGGAACCAGCCGTCCGGGATGGCCTCCGCGGTCGCCTCGGGCTTGCCCCAGTAGCCCTTCATCACGTTGTGGCCGCGGATGGCGATCTCGCCGACCTCGCCTGCCGGCACATCCCTCCCGTCGTCGCCGACCAGGCGCATCTCCACGCCCGCTACCGGAGTCCCGACGGATCCCGGCTTGCGCGGCTTGTCCGGGTGGTTGAACGAGGCGACGGGAGACGTCTCGGACAGGCCGTAGCCCTCGAGGATCATGCAGCCGAACTTGTCCTCGAAGGCCCGCATCACCTCGACCGGCATAGCCGCGCCACCCGAGATGCACACCCGCAGTGAGCTAGTGTCCGTCTCGCCGCCGGCCTGGTGATGGAGCATGGCCGAGTACATGGTCGGAACGCCTTCGAAGATCGTCACCGCGTCCCGCTCGATGATCTCCAGCGCCTTCCCAGGATCGAACCTCGGCAGCAGGGTAAGCGTGCCGCCGCCTGCCACTGTCGCGTTCAGGCCGCAGGTCAGGCCGAAGACATGGAACAGCGGCAGGCAGCCCATCGTGACATCGCCTGGCGAATTATGCAGCAACGTCTCCTCGGTGAGCCGCGCGTTGCGCAGCAGCCCGGCGTGGGTGAGCTGGGCGCCCTTTGGCTGCCCGGTTGTGCCCGACGTGTACAGGATGACCGCGGTGTCGTCGTCGCTGGCGGCCGCGGTGTCGCTGACGGACTCCGACCCGGCGAGCACCTCGGTCAGGTCCACGTCATCGACGGTGATCACCTGCGCTCCGGCGTCCGCCGCGCCCTTGGCCGCCTCGCCGGCGGCGTCGCGCCAAGCGAACATCAGCCGGGCGCCGGAGTCGCCGAGGTAGTAGCCGACCTCACGGCTCTTGAGCAGCGGGTTCATCGGGACGACCACGGCACCGGCCGCGAGTGCCCCGTAGAAGGCGATGGGGAACGCGGGAATGTTGGGCATCATCAGCCCCACCCGGTCGCCACTGGACACCCCTGCCGCCCGCAGCAGCCCTGCGACCTTCCTGGCAGCGTCGCTGAGCTGCCGGTAGCTGATCGACAGGTCATCCAGCCTGATCGCGGTCCGGTCCGGATGATCGGCCGCCGACCTGTCGAGCAGCGACGTGAGACTGGCCATTCTTGCCCCCTGGGAGCGCGGCTGCGATGAGTACGTCCCAGTATTCGTGAAGCCATACCGCTTGGCCAGGCCCCGCCGATCTTGCTGGCTGCCGCGGTTATTCGGCACCGATGAACCGCGCGGTAGACCCGCTGGTCGCGATCGGGTCGAGGCCCAGCTTCCGGTGGTCCCACGACCGGATCCGGTCCGGCACCAGCTTGACCACGATGCGCTTGTTCATCATGAAGTCGAGCACGGGGCGCGCCTGCTCGGTGTACGGGCCGGTGTAGCGCTCGTACACGCTGATCGCGGCGTCCCAGTACTCCTGGCCGTCGGCGGCCTCGATGATGACGGCCGTGCCCTCCAGGGCCACCCCGCGGAGGGTGTCGTAGCTGGTTCCGGCCTCGACCATGAAGACCATCCGCGGGTCGCGGCGCAGGTTGACGGCCTTCTGCGACTTGGCCTTGGTCTCGATGTACACGGCGTTGCCGATGATGCCGTACCACATCGCGACGAGGTGCGGCAGGCCGCCGGGCCCGATCGAGCCCACGGTGGCGGTGCGGCTGTGCCGCAGGAAGTCGGCTACCTCCTGTGGCGACATGACGATCTGAGCTCGCTGGTTCGGTGCCACTGGGGAAACCTACCCTCTGGCGGTCACGCCGGTGTCAGTCCGCTACCCGCGACGGCGAGAGGCAGAACTCGTTCCCCTCCGGATCGGCCATCACGTGCTCGCTGTCCCACCGCAGCACGCTCGCGCCGAGCCCGATCAGGCGGTCGCGGTCGGCTTGCGCGTCCGTCGAGCAGACGTCCAGGTGCAGCCGGTTCTTGTTCAGCTTTGGCTGGTCAGTGGGGCGGAAGCCCAGCCCTGGGCTCAGGTCGAACAGCCGCCCGCTGGCCGGTGCCGCGTCGATGCCGGTGACGTGAAGGTAGCGCCGGCTGTCGAGCACAAAGACCCCGTCGCGGTGGGCCAGGCCGATGTCTACGGGGTCGCATCGGCGCTCGCCCGGCATGAATCCGGTGGCGGCCGACCAGAACTGTGCCATCCGGTCGGGGTCAAGGCAGCCAAAGACGACCGTGGCCAGCTTTCGCTCGGTCAGTTCTGCCGCCTCCCGAAGGCCGAACTCGTTACCCTCCACGTCGGTGAGCTGACCACCGCGACTGGTGGCACCGAGTCCGAGCAACTCCTCCGTGACGGCGGTGCTGCTCCCCGGCTGGACGGCCACCTCCGGTCGCAGCCGGTTAGGGCCTGACTTAGGCTCAGGGACCCGCTGTATGTAGACGGGCGGCCGGCGAAGCTCCCGGTCGTCGATACGCCCGCGCCCCTCGAACTGAGGATTGGCGGCCCGGAAGCTGGCTATCTCCTCGTCGGAGGCGTAGCAGAAGTCGTTCCGGTACTGGAGGGCTCGCCCCCAGAACCGCGCGATCGGATCAGGATTCCGGCAGTCGAAGACGAGTTGCACCAGCCAGATCATCGGGCCAATCCTCTGCCGTGCCCATCGGAGTGCGTGCGCCACCGGACGGCGGTCCGCATCCGGGCAACCCCCGTGGCGGCCCACTGGTCGAACATCTTCGGAACCGCCGGGAGGAGCCTGGTCTTGCCCTCGATCGCCCAGCGCAGGAACAGGAACCATCTCAGCACGACCAGGTCGGGATGCACGTGGTCGAGAGGGTCTATTTCCTGGTCCTCCAGCAGCTGCACCAGGTCTAGCTCGGCAGGGCCGCGGACCGGTACCGACCAATCGACGAAGCGAAACCCGGCCGGGCCACAGAACACGTGGTCGAACTTCATGTCCCCGTGGGTGAGGCGTGAGCTGGACTCGACCAGGTCCTGGATGCCCGGCCCACGGGCCCAGTCCCGCACGAAGGAGATGTCCTCTCGGCTCACGAGACAGAATTCGGCGGCCTCGATGAGCTTGGTCAGCCGACCGAGGACCGCTTCGGCCTCGGCGACCCAGCGATCAGCGCTGGAGATGTCGAGGTACACCGGCAAGTCCTGCGGGAGCACGCCTATCTCCGCGACAACTTGCCTGGCCAGCGCCACGACATCAGCCGGCTGCTGGTCGGCGAGGGACACCGGCCGACCCAGGTATTCGAGCAGCATCGTCGAGCCGTCACCAGTCTCGGTGAGGACCTGGGCCGCCGGCAGGCGCTTGGTCCGGTACCGCGCCATCCGGTAGAAAGCGGGCTCGGTGGCCAGAAGACGCTGGGCCTTGTAAACGAGTTGGCGTCCAGAGTCCAGGGTCAGCAGCTCCACCGAGGACAACGGCCACCACTGGAGCTGACTCCTGCTGGTGATGCGTGCGCTGACCGCTTCCTCAAGTTCTTCGGTGGCGTGGACCTCCACATCGGCGGAAGGATGCCGGTGCACTACTGCCGCCGTAAAGTCAGCTGCATCGGCACCCCAGCGCTCCAAGTCTTCATAGGCCGACACATTAGAGCGTGCTTACGACACTCCTTGCAGCGCTCAACCTGACGCTGGTTGAGCCCGGTGCCGATGGCGGTGCTGGCAGCTACGGGCATGGCCGCCGAGCCGGCGAGCTCACCCCGTCCTGGTGCACGTCGTGCCTGACGGTGGGCTGAGCGGGCAGCACGCCACGTCATCTGCCCGTCTGCCCGTCCAGCAACTCTCTGAGGATGTCGGCATGTCCTGCATGCCGTGCCGTCTCTGCCAGCAGGTGAGCGAGGACCCACCGGAGGTTCACCGTGGGCTGGCGGTCAAACGGCGCGCATAGCTCGTCGAGACTTGGCGTGCCATCGATCACCGCGTCCACTGCGCACCAGACTCGGCGATATCGGGCCACGGCTTCATTGAGGTCAGTCGCGGCCGGACCAGCGGCATCCGCTGACCGCCCGGCAAACCGGCGGAGAACCCAGGTCACCTCGGCATCGGCCATGTGGTTGGCCAGCCAGAGCAAGGACGTTCCCGAGGCGACCGGCGAGGCCGCGGCCTGCTGCGGAGCAACGCCGTCCATCTTCCGCGCAAACGAGTCCCGCTGGTACTGCAGCAGGGCAAGGACCGTGCTGCGCTCGTCAGCGGCGAGGCGCGGCGGCTTCTGATCTGCCACACGCCAGATGCTATTGGGAAGTCAGCTCTGAGGCTGCCTGCTGATGATCATCTGCGGCACCGCAGGAGCCATCGACAGCAGCCGTGCCTGCGCGGATCCGTCCGTCTGCCGCCGCTGCGCGTCGTCCAGCACATCGGCGCTGGCGAAGACCGGCGTGCCGGTGATCGCGGCCAGGTTCAGCGCGTCGCTGGCACGCGCGTCGACGCCGTGCGCGCCGAGCGGGCCACCGACCTCGACGGTCGCCGCATAGGCGCCGTCGACGAGCCTGTCGAGCCGCACCTGGCGAACGCGTCCGCCGACGGCGGTCAGCAATGCGGCGGTGAACTGGTAGGTCATCGGCCGGCCGAACGCCAGATCCTGCAGGATGGCCGCCAGGCTGAATGCCTCTTTCTCTCCGATGTCGATGACCAGGTGCCGGTCACCGTGTAGCTCGTCAAGGACCACGCACTCGAAACCGTGCTCAGCGAGCGGTGGCCCGAAGCCGACGACCTTGCCGATGCGCATCTCGACGAAACCAGCGCCGGTGGTGAGCACGGCTGCTCCCTTCTCGCGCTTGCCGCCACGCTATGAGCGCGATCCGACCATGCTCGGCTCGGCACCGCACTCGGGCCGCGATTCCCACTGCCTCGCCCCGGTCGTGACCAAGCTGTCCCCGACCCGCTTGAACGTGCTACATCGGCTGACCGTCCGCACCGGCCGAGGTCGGCAACCCCTGCGCCAGCAGTGTCGTCGCTTGCTGGCGCAACTCCACCCGCCGGATCTTCCCGGTCGCCGTCGTCGGGTAGCCGTCGGTGAAGACAACCCGGCGAGGCCGCTTGAAGGATGGCAGGCCGGCCCGGCAGAACTCGATCAACTCGTCTTCAGTCACCACCTCGCCCGGCCGGAGCACGACGTAGCCGACCGGCTTGTGCAGGCCGTCACCGTCCTGCCCGGCGACCACCACGGCCTGCGCGACCGCCTGGTGTGCGAGCAGCCGTTCCTCTACTTCAGCCGGTGACACCCACATGCCGCTGACCTTGAGCATGTCCCCGGTTCGCCCGAGGCACGTGTAATACCCGGCGGCGTCCTGGACGTAGGTGTCGCCGGTCCGCAGCCACTCACCCTGGAAGACCTGCCGGGACGCGTCATAGCGGGACCAGTAGCCGGTCGCGGCCGACGGGCCGCGCACGTACAGCGTGCCGGGCACGCCGGCGCGCGCCGGCGCGCCTTCGTCATCGAGGACCTTCAGCTCGTAGCCGGGCACCGCGGTACCTGTGCTGCCGGCCCGCACCCTGCCCTCGGTGTTGGACAGGAAAATGTGCAGCATCTCGGTCATCCCGATGCCGTCGAGTATGTCCACGCCGAACCGGCTGGTCCACCGCTCGTACAGGGCAGCGGGCAGCGCTTCGCCCGCCGACACCGCGAGCCGGATGCCCTTCATCACCGCGGCCGGCGTACCTGCTCGCAGCATGTTGGCGAAGAACGTCGGCCCGGCGAAGAACAGCGAGGCGCTGTACTCCCCCGCCCGCTCCGCGACGACCGCCGGACTGGCTGGCGCTGGCTCCAGGATCGCGGTGGCGCCGACCGACAACGGGAACAACACCGAGTTGCCGAGACCGTAAGCGAAGAACGCCTTGGCCGCCGACAGGCACCTGTCGTCCGGCCGGATGCCGAGCACCTCAGAGCCGTACGTTTCGCAGACCACGCGGACCGAGCCGTGCCGGTGCATCGCCGCCTTGGCCTTCCCGGTAGTACCCGAGGTGTACAGCCAGAACGCCGGGGAGTCGGCGTGGGTCGGGTAGACGGACTCGTCCGGCGCGGCCGCCGCCACTAGCCCGTCCAGGTCGTGCACGGCGAGCCCGGGCGCTTCGGGGCTGGCGCCCGCTGCGCCGAGTATGCCCCGAAGCTCCGGTGCGGACGCCGCGGCCTGCGCGGCTGTCGCGGTGAACTCCGGCGTGACAGCGAGCAGCCGGGCGCGCGAGTCGCTCAGCAACTCGGCCAGCCCGTCGGCGCGCAGCATGGTGGACACCGGTACCGGAATGCCGCCCATCCGCATGGCGGCCAGGTAGATCGTGACGAAGTCGGGGCCGTCGGAGGCGAAGATGACAAGGCGCTGCTCTGGTTCGAGCCCTAGCTCGCGCAGCACCGCCGCGGTGCGCTGCACGCGGTCAAGCAACTGCGCGTAGCTCAGCTCACCGGCAACCCCGGTGATCGCGACCCTGCCGTCGTCACCGGCCTCGACACGCCGGTCCAGCAGGTAGCGGCACGCGTTGAACGAGTCCCCGCGCTCCGTGCTCATGGGGTCCTCCCGACTAGGCCTGCTATCCGATAACGAACCAGCCGACCGAGATATTGGCGGGCGCCTTGGCCGTCAGGCTGATCGTGAAGGACCCCGAGGCAGGCGCCGCTCCCTCGACGGCGATGCCGCTGCTCGGCTTCTGGATGGTGGCTAGCACGATGCTCGATGTCGTGACCCCGGCCAGTTTCACCGTGACGGTCTGGCTGTTCTTCTTCACGGTCGCCACGCCGCTGTTGCTGAAGGCAGCGATTCCCTCGACAGCCAGCGCGACGCCTTTCTTGCTGGTCGCAGATACGGCGGTGCCTTCCTCCGAGTTGCCCGCGACGCCGGTGCCATAGGCGGAGTCGCCGTAGACGGCGGTGTAGATGCTGGACTCGCCGTAGACGCCATATCCGCCGCTTGACGCGGTCCCGTAGACGCCGGTGCCGACTCGGGTGGTGCCTTGAACGCCGTAGGCGCCGTCGGGGCTGCCGTCGATGCCGATTACCCCGCTCATCGAGTTGCCGGTTGTCGTCCCGTTGACGCCGTTGCCGTTGGTCGAATTGCCGGCAACCCCGTAGCCCCCTCCAGTGCTTGTGTCGTTGCCATGCACGCCGGAATGCCCGCCGTTAGCTGAGGTGTTCCCCGCGATGGCGCCGGTCTGCGAGTTGGTGAACGTCGTGGTCGAGGTCTCGGTGTTCGCCCCGCCCAGCACGACATAACTGGGACTGGCGTCGGCCGGGGCCGCCCGGCCGGCCAGGCTGACGGCTGCGCCGGCGCCTACTGCTGCAGCTCCGAGGATGAGCGCCCGCCGGCCGTAGCGACTGGCGGGCGGCGTCGCGGCGCTGCCGCCACTGTCGGGCTCGGGTGTGCTGTCCTTGCTGAGTTGCTCGGTCATGACGTTCCAACCTTCCGGGGGTTTTCCGCAGTATCGCCGTTGTGGTACAGGGTTACCAGCAAGGCCCGGTGTCGCCCCGGTCCCCCGGCCAGTTGCTATGACAGGTGAACGTAGTCGTAGTCGAAGGGCTTGCCGTTGATGCCGTGCCGTGGCGGCGCGATCCAGGCCGCGATCTTGCCGCGCTCGTGCACCGGCTGCATCAGCGACCGGACGTAGGTCTTGTCCACGTCGGTGGGCAGCCAGTGGCCGCACCGCGCCGCCCACTCCTGCGAGCTGAGCAGTTCGCCGTCGGGGCTCGCCTCGATCGCCGCGAACGCGCCGACCTTCCTGTTGAACGCCACGTGCGGCAGCTTCAGCCGCTGCGGCAGGCCGGCATCGGCAAGGATCTTGTTCCACCGGTTCACCCCGCTGGCGCAGTCGGCGATGTACTCCCGGCGCAAGTCGGAGTTCAGCCCGGTGAGCGCGGCCACCTCGACCTGCCCGACCGCACCGTCGACCAGGGCATCCACAAGCATTCC
>JASHTT010000222.1 GCA_030040415.1 Streptosporangiaceae bacterium
CGAGCCGGCCGCGGCCGGTTAGCGGCGGCCGGCAGGCTCAACGCCACACCCTCCGCAGCACCGGCGCGGTCGCGGCGCAACACCCTCCGCAGCACCGGCGCGGTCGCGGCCAGTTCGATGAGCGGACGTGACGCGTTGCCTCAGCCATCCACCCTCAGGTTGGGACTTTTTCAGTAAATACGACTGAAAAAGTCCCAACGTAACCGAAGGGCATGGCCGAGCGGGTCAGCTGGCCCGGGCCAGCAGCTCAGCCTCCCAGGGGACGGGCCCGATCAGCCGCTCCGGCTCGGGCTCGAACGGGAACCGGTCAGCGAAGGCGGGCCGCAAGTCGGAGAGCCAGACAGCGGCCGGGTCATAGTGGGCGAAGAACGGCCGGCCCACCAGGGACGGGTCACGCGCCTGGATCATGTGCAGGGCGAACACCTTCTGCCCGGCGATCTCGGCGACGCCGTCGACGCACACCTTGCCCGGCGTCGTCGACATCGAAGGCCCGCGGACCGTCCGGCACAGCCCGGAGACACTGCTGTAAGCGTCCCGGAAGATGTCGACCGCACGGCCGAGGGGCACCGCGAAGTAGCCCTGCGGGCCGGTGTCGCGCTCCACGAACATGTAGTAGGGAACGAGCCCGAGCCGCAACTGCGTCCGCCACATCGACGACCAGGCGGCAGCGTCGTCGTTGATGCCCCTGATGAGCGGCGCCTGGGTCCGGATCACCGCGCCCGTCGACCTGATCCGGCGAATCGCCGCAGCCACCTGGGGCGGCTCGAGTTCGCGTGGGTGGGTGAAATGCGCCATCACGGCGGTCGACTTCCCGGCCGCCACTACCTCGTCGAACAGCCGCAGCGTGTCGTCGGCGTCTGGGTCAGTCAGGAACCTGTGCGGCCAGTAGGCGAGCGACTTCGTGCCGATCCTGATCGATTCGATGTGCTCGAGTCCGGGGCCGAGCAGGGGCTCCACGTAGCGGCGGAGCACCCCAGCGGACATGATCATCGGATCACCGCCGGTGATCAGCACGCTGGTCACCTCGGGGTGCGCCTGCAGGTAACAGGTGACTCGCGCCACGTCGTCGGTGGCCATCTTGAGGTCGGGCTCGCCGACGAACTGGGCCCACCGGAAGCAATAGGTGCAATACGCGTGACACGTCTGGCCCTGCTTCGGGAAGACCAGGACCGTCTCCGGGTACTTGTGCTGCACGCCCGGCAGCGGCTCGTCGTCCAGTTCCGGGACGTTGAGCGCCAGCTGGCCAGCCGGGTGCGGATTGAGCCGCATCCGCACCTCGCGGGCAGCGGCCTTGATCTCCTCGTCCGGTGCGCCACGCGCCAGCATCGCCGCTATGGGGCCAATGTCCTCCGCGGACAGCATGTCTGCCTGCGGGAACAGCAGGCGGTACATGGGATCCGCCTGGCCGGCTGACCAATCGATCAGCGACTCGAGCACGTAGTCGTTGGTGCGAAATGGCAGCACCGTCGCCACGGCGCGAACCGCAAGCCGTGTCGCCTGGTCCAGGCCGGCACGCGCGGTCAGCTCATCGAGATGCTTCGCGGAGTAGGCGCGGAACCCGCGGCCCTGCCCGGAACTCTCTGGCCCCAGATCGTGAAGAGGCATGCAACTCCTTCCAGGCACCGCGGGGACGCGGCACTTCGGTCGCCCATGTCTCCCCGCATGTCGCCTAGCTGGTAGTCACTAACTTCCGGCCTACGGCTAAGACGCGGCTCGCGACCTTGCCGTTGCGTTGACCAGCAAACGAGATCCCCTTTACAGAATGCTCAGAGGACCCTCTGGGTTCCCTGCATCCGGTCGGCGCTTTGGTGCCGACGCCTGGTATTGCGATGTACCCGCTTGTCGCGAGGTAAACCTGTGACAGCAGTGAATCGCGCAGAATCTGGGCATACGGGGCCAGATGTACAGTCGGCCCGGCAGTCGCCGACGGCGCGGCCGCGGCCCGCGAACCGACACATCCGCAGTGTCAAGAAAACCAGTTCCGGCAGGTCGATAAGCTTGTGAAATGACCGATCCGGAGGCGGCGCTCGGGCTCGCCGTGCAACAGGCGCTGGCAGCGGAGTTCGGCCCGGAGTACGGGACAGCCGATCCGCTCATCCGACCGTCGAGTTTCGCGGACTATCAGTCCAACGCTGCCATGTCGCTCGCCAGGGCGATAGGCAGGCCGCCGCGCGACATCGCCGCCAGCGTCGCCGCGAGGCTAGCGGAAGGGTCAGCATCAGCGACGGTCCTGAGGTCGTCCCCCGGGGAGGACCAGCCCGGGACCGACCTCGCTGGCAGCGACCTAGTTGGCAGCGCCGAGGTGAGCGGTCCTGGCTTCATTAACCTGACGCTGCGCGACTCGTGGATCGCGGCACAGGCCGCCGCTCAGCTCCGGGACCCGCGCCTCGGCGTACCGGAGGAGCCCGCCGACCTCGTTGTGGTGGACTACTCGGGCCCGAATGTGGCCAAGGAACTGCACGCCGGTCACCTGCGCGCCACCTCGGTCGGCGACGCCGTAGTCCGGGTGCTTGAGTACCTCGGCCGCAAGGTAGTGCGCGCGGCGCACCTCGGCGACTGGGGTACGCAGTTCGGCATGCTCATCGAGCATGCGCTGGACGTCGGCCAGGAGGCGACCTACAAGCAGCTTGTAGCCGGCGAGTTCACGGCGTTCTACCAGGCAGCTCGGCAGAAGTTCGATGCAAACCCTGACTTCGCCGACAGGTCGCGTGAGCGCGTCGTGCTGCTGCAGGCCGGCGATGAGCAGTCGGTGCAGCTATGGACGCTGCTGGTCGACGACTCCATGGAGTACCTGCGGGCCATCTACACCCGGCTCGACATCACGCTGACCGATGCGGACATGGATCCGGAGAGCTTCTACAACCCGATGCTGGCCGACGTCTGCGCCGAGCTCGAGGCATCCGGCGTCGCGGTAATCAGCGACGGCGCCCTGTGCGCGTTCCCGCCAGGGTTCACCGGCCGGGACGGAAATCCGCTGCCGATCATCCTGCGGAAGAGCAACGGCGGCTACGGCTACGGCAGCACTGACGTGGCCGCCATCAGGTACCGGCTGCGGGATCTCGGCGCGCAGCGGATCATCTACGTCGTCGGGTCGGAGCAGAACCTGCACCTCGCGATGGTGTTTGCCGTCGCGAAGCAAGCAGGCTGGCTGACCGACAAGGCCAGTGCCGAGCACGCCGTCGTCGGCCTGATGACCGCCAAGGGCGGCGGCCGCCTCAAGACCAGGGCCGGCGAGCAGGTCAAGCTGGTCCAGCTGATGGACGAGGCCGTGGAACGCGCCAACCAGGTGATCGCCGACCGGTACCCCGACCCCGTGGAGCGCACCCGGATCGCCGAGGCAGTCGGCATCGGCGCACTGAAGTATGGCGACCTGTCGGTGGCCAGGGACTCGAGCTACGCCCTGGACTACGACAGGATGCTGGCGCTTACCGGCAACACGGGCCCCTACCTGCAGTACGCGACGGCCCGGATCAGGTCCATCTTCGCCAGGGCGGGCCTCGATCCAGCGCAGTCAAGCGGCCCGATCGAGCTCACCGGTCAGCCAGAGCGGGCGCTCGCTCTGCAGCTTGCCGGATTCGGGCGGGCAGTCGCAGAGGTTGCCGAGACAGCTGAGCCGCACAAGCTGGCCGGCTACCTGTTCGACACCGCCAGCGCGTTCACGACGTTCTACGAGCAGTGTCCGGTGCTGGGCGCCGACGAGGAGATCCGGCAGAGCCGGCTCGCACTTTGCGCGCTTAGCCTGCGCGTCCTGGTGACCGGTCTCGGTCTGCTAGGCATTCCGGTGCCTGAGCGCATGTAGCAAGGCCTCCGCCCGCCGGGTGGATGCCGGCAGTTCCCAGCAAGATTTAAGGTGCGCGGCCCCATTCACGCGTGCCGTCGTGTCAGGCTGACGGTCATGGAGGACGAACACTACGATCCGGCGGGCCTCGCTGCGCAGCGCCCCACCGTGTGGCGGCCTAGGCGGGCATGGCGCGCTACCGTACGGCGGGCCGGCGTGCAACGACCGCGCGGAGCATGGCGTCTGGCCGCCGCCGGGGCCGCGGCCGTGGTCCTGCTTGGCGGCGGCATCGGGATCGGCGTCGCGCTGACCGGGGCTGCGTCGGCGGCGAACGGGCCGGGACCAGGCACCTCGCACTCGGCGAGCACGACCGCGGCCGCCCATGTCGCGGCGGCAAGGTGCACCCGTTTGGTACGCGTGCTGCGCCGGGCCGGCTATCCGCTCGTTGCGCGCAGGGCGGAAGCCTTGTGCGCGTCCAGGCTGCTCCGGCTGGCGTTCCTGCACGGCATTCAGGGCGAGATCACGTTCCGGTCCGGGAACGGCTTCACGACGCTCGTGTTCGAGCGGGGCACGGTCGAGTCGGCGGCCGGCTCGCCGTCCTCCGCGGCCGGCTGGACGATCGTCGTGCTGGCCGCCGACGGCACGAGCGTGACCTGGCACGTTGATGCGCGTACCGTCGTCCGCGAAGACGGCAGCCGGGTGGCCGCGAGCACGGTCACCGCCGGCGACCGGGTGCTCGTCGTGGGCCAGGTCGTAGGCGGAGTCGACGACGCCAGGCTGATCCGTGTCCGCACCGGCGCGTAGCCGGACCACAGGGCACCAAACCACAGGGCACCAAACCACAGGGCACCAAACAGCAGAGCGATGGCAGACAACGACCGCATACCCCAGGTACTCGTCGTAGACGACGAGCTCAATATCCGCGAGCTAGTACAGGTCGCACTGAAGTTTCACGGCTGCGCGGTGACCACGGCGGCGAGCGGAAAGGACGCCCTGCGGCAAGCCGAAACGACCAACCCTGACCTGATCGTGCTCGACGTCATGATGCCGGACATGGACGGCTTCGAGGTCTGCCGGCGGCTCCGGGCGGCTGGGAACGAGGTGCCCGTCATCTTCCTGACCGCACGCGATACCTCTTCGGACACGGTCAAGGGCCTTGCCATCGGCGGCGACGACTACGTCACAAAGCCGTTCTCGGTCGAGGCGCTGGTGGCGAGGGTCCGGGCGGTGCTGCGGCGCGCCTCACGAACCATTGCCACCGAAGGGTCTGGTCACCACCAGGGACCGCTCCGGGTCGCGGACCTAGAGCTTGACGAGGACCGCTGGACCGTACAGCGGTCGGGCGTCCCGGTCGAGCTGTCGCCGACCGAGTTCCGGCTGCTTGCATTCCTGATGCGGCACGAAGGGAGGGTACTCACCAGAGCCCAGCTGCTCGAGAACGTGTGGGGCTGGGACTACGCGGGAGAGTCGCAGATCGTGGAGACTTATGTCAGTTACCTGCGCCGCAAGCTCGATCCGCTCGGTCCATCGCTGATTCACACCCAGCGGGGCGTCGGCTACAGCCTGCGCGCAGCACGGCACGACCAGCCGCAAGGGCGCACGTGAGCAAGACCGGAAGACTCTCCCTGCGAGCGCGGATGCTCGTCATGCTCGTCGGGGTTACGACGGTCCTGCTGCTGGTCATGGGCACGGTCAGCACGTACCTGCTGGCGCGCCGGGTCGATGGCCAGGTCGCCGCGAGCACCAGCAGGCTGGCGAGCAGGGCGAGCATGCTGGCGAGGAACCCGGCGAGCGACCTCGGTGGCTACGCGGTAGTCGAGATACCGGTCACGACCCGTCTAGAGGTGCGGCAGCTTACCGCCGGCGAACTGTCGAACGAGCTGGCGACCATGGTCACTACCTGGCTCGCGGGCGGCTCCTCTGCCCGGGTGCGGGCACTGGCGCGGGAAGGCGCATTGGCCAAGGCCGCCCTGCAGGGCTGCCGGCAGTTCCCGTACATCGGCTGCCAGCCCTTCGACCTCACTTCCACGATGGAGGTCGCGAGCAGCTGGGCCGACGATGGGAGGAACGACACTGCCGGGGCCACCGCTCCAGCCATCTTTATCCTCGCTCAGCCGGTCAGTTCCGATCCCGGTCAGATCCGCGGCTTCATCATCGCCGAGGTCATCACCGGGGCCGCGCTCATTCTCTTGCTCGTGCTGGCCGGTGAGTGGCTGATCGGCCGAGGGCTGGAACCGCTGAACGAGATGGCCAGAACCGCCAACGAGATCACCCTGGGCGGCGATCTCGCGGCCCGGATGACCGACGTCAACGAGCAGACGGAGGTCGGCAAGCTCGGCACGTCGATCAACACGATGCTCGACCGGATCCAGCAGGCATTCAATTCCCGGCTGCGGTCCGAGCAGAAGGTCCGCGAGTTCGCCGCGGACGCGTCGCACGAGCTGCGCACGCCGCTGACCACGATCCGCGGCTACGCCGAGCTGTACCGGCAGGGCGCGCTAGGACCGGACGAACTGCCGAACGCCATGCGCAGGATCGAGCAGGAGGCCCAGCGAATGAGCACGCTGGTCGCCGAACTGCTTGAACTGGCCAGGCTGGACCGCACGTCCTCGCTCGACCTCGCCGAGTCCGACCTGGCGAGCGTCGTCAGGGACGCGGTCGCCGACGCGGTGGCTGTCGAGCCGGAGCGACCGGTGCGAGCCGAGGCGCCGCCACGGCTCGTCGCCGTGGTCGACGAGCCCCGGATCCGGCAGGTCCTCGCGAACCTGCTGGGCAACGTGCGCGCCCACACGCCGCTCACCACTCCCGTCGCGGTGCGACTTGGCCAGATCACCGGCGGCGTGCTGATCGAGGTTGCCGACGCTGGGCCCGGAATGTCGGCGGAGGACGCCATCAGGGCGTTCGACAGATTCCACCGCGCACAGTCCGGGGTTCCGGCGGCTGGCGGCACCGAGCGGCCGACACAGGCCGCCGACGGCGGCGCGGGGCGCGACGCCGAGCCCGCCCCCCTCACCCACGCCAACGCCACCGGAGCGAACAGCACCGGACTCAACAGCAGCGGAGCCGACGGCAGCGGACTCAACAGCACCGGAGCCGACGGCAGCCGTCTCGACGGCGCCGGGACCAATGGCACCATGGCCAATGACAGCGGAGCCAACGGCAGCGAAATCAACGACACCGGGGTCAACGGCACAGGGGTCAACAGCACAGGGGCCAACGGCACCGGCAGGCATCGTCACGTACTGAACGGGTCGGCGGCCGGCAACGGCAATGGTCGCGCGCCGTACCGCACCAGCGGCGCGCACACGGCTCCGGGGGTCGCCACGGCTAGCGCGGAGCGCAGCGGCGGCAGTGGCCTCGGCCTGTCGATAGTCCAGGCGATTGCCAACGCCCACGGCGGCCGGGCGACGCTAGAGTCCTATCCCGGTCAGGGCACGAAGGTCCGGGTCTGGCTGCCGGTCAGGATCGTGCCGGAGACGCAGTAACCGCTGCGGCACCAGGGCCCAGACAGCGATGCCCGGCATCCGGCCAGGAAGCCGCGCGGCACGTAGCCGCGATGCCGAAAGTCCGGCTCGGTCCGTGGCGAAGGGGTAGTGCCAGGCCCCTGAAGACCAGCCCGGCCGTTCAGGACCACGCGCCTCACTCGTGCTCGGCGGGCTGTGGCGGAGGCAGGTGCTCGAACAGGTAGTACACGGCGAGCAGCGCGTAGATAACCAGCGACGTAACCGGTGACACCAGGGCAATCACCGTCGCGGCCACGTAACCGATGTTGCCGGCCGTGAACCGGACCGTGTGCAGCGCTCGGGGCCGGATCACCGAGCTTCCGCCGAGCTGGTGGGAATGCCCGGCCACATACAGCCAGGTGCACCCGAAGCTGACCGATATGACGATCATCACGAGCCCGTACGTCGCAGCCGCAACCTTGGCCTGGCCGTAAGCGGCGGGCCCGCCCGCCAGATGCGCCGCCACCAGCGCGGTCGGGAAGGGCAGCGCCACGATGCCCATGAGCAGGATCAGGTTGAGCACAAGCACCGGCCGGTCCACCCTGCTGACCTGAGCCAGCATGGTGTGGTGGTTCAGCCACATGATGCCGATGGTGAGGAAGCTGACCAGGTAGGCCACGTAGGCGGGCCAGTAATGGCCAAGGTGCCGCCAGGTCAGCTCGGCAGTGTGCGGGAGCCCGGCCGTGTCGCTGGCGATGGGCAGCAGGTTGAAGACGAGGATCGTGATTGCGACGGCGAAGACGCCGTCGCTGAACGATTCCGCCCTGCGCGAGTCCACCGCGTCCCCGGACGGGGGTTCCTATGCGGGACCGGGTTCGCCTGGCTCACCCGTTCCCGAATCCTGATCATTCCCCGACGCGGCGTCGTCCGCCGCGGTGACGGCCGCTGGCACCGCGACCGAGCGGACAAGTAGCTGCGCCACGTCCACAACCTCGAGCGACTCCTTCGCCTCCCCGGAGCCCTTCTTCGCGCTCACCGCGTCGCCGAGCATGACCAGGCAGAACGGGCACCCCGTGGAGATCGTGTCCGGATCGGTAGCGAGGGCCTCGTCGATGCGCTCGGTGTTGATCCGCTTGCCGATTCGCTCCTCCATCCACATCCGCGCGCCGCCCGCGCCGCAGCAGAACCCGCGTTCCTTGCATCTGTGCATCTCCTGCGGCTGCACGCCGGGCACCTGCTCCATGATCTCCCGCGGTGGGGTGAACACCCGGTTGTGCCGACCGAGGAAGCACGGATCGTGGTAGGTGATCTTCTCGTCGATGGGCGTGACCGGAGTGAGCCTGCCGTCGGCCACGAGCTGGGCAAGTAGCTGGGTGTGGTGGATCACCTCGTAGTTGCCGCCGAGCTGCGGGTACTCCCTCGAGATCGTGTTGAAGCAGTGCGGGCAGCTCGCCACGATCTTGCGTGCGCCCGCCTCGTTCAGCGTCTCGACGTTCTGCTGCGCGAGCATGCTGAACACGAACTCGTTGCCCATTCGCCTGGCCGGGTCGCCGGTGCAGGTCTCCGCCGGACCGAGCACCGCGAAGCTGACCCCAGCGGTGTGCAGCAGTTGCGCGATGGCTTTGGTGGTCTTGCGGGCCCGGTCCTCGAGCGCGCCAGCGCAGCCGACCCAGAACAGGTACTCCACGTCGTCGCCGATCTTGCCGTCGACCACCGGTATCTCGAAGCCCAGTTCGGCCATCCAGTCGGTGCGTTTCGACTCGCCCATCCCCCACGGGTCGCCCTTGTTCTCCAGGTTCTTCAGCATCGTTGACGCTTCGGCGGGGAACGCCGACTCAACAAGGACCTGGTAGCGCCGCATCCCGGTGATGTGGTCGATGTGCTCGATGTCGACGGGGCACTCCTCCACGCACGCGCCGCAGTTCGTGCAGGACCACAGCTCGTCCGGGTCGATGACGCCGCGAGCGTCCGAGTCACCGACGAGCGGGCGGTCAGCCTCGGCCTTGACCTCGTCGGGCAGCGCCTCGCGCGCGGCGTCCGAGCCGGCCAGCAGGTAGGGCGCCTTGGCGAAGGCGTGATCCCGCAGATCGAGGATGATCATCTTCGGCGACAGCGGCTTCCCGGTCGCCCAGGCTGGGCACTGCGACTGGCACCGCCCGCACTCGGTGCAGGTGGCCAGGTCGAGCATGCCCTTCCAGCTCAGATCCTCGATCTTGCCGAGGCCGAAAACGTCGGTGTCCGGATCGGCCTCCTCGAAGTCGAGCACCTTCCCGTTCGAGCGCATCGGCTCCAGCGGGCCGAGACCGTTCGGCCGGCGGGCGAACAGCACGTTGAGCGGCGCGATCGCGATGTGCAGGTGCTTGGAGTAGGTGACGAAGATGCCGAAGGCGAGGATGACCGCGAGTTGCAGCAGGATGAAGGTGGTCTCGAGCACCGAGTTCGTTCCCCGGCCTAGCGGGTGCAGCCAGTGACCAACGATCTCCGACGCGAACGCGCCGTGCGGGTACGGGAAGTCGCCAGTGTTGATCTGCGCACCCCGGTACATCAGCAGCGTCGCGACCACCAGGAAGATGCCGAGCAGCACCAGCCATGCGGCGCCGGTGTGCGAACCGGAGAACCTGGACCGCCGGCCCTCCCGCTTAGGGTCGTTGCGCAGCCTGATGACCGCGAACGTGATGATGCCGACCAGAACCGCGACCGCGAACAGGTCCTCGAGGAAGCCGACCCACGCCCAGGTGCCGATCAGCACGATCGCGAAGTGCTTGCTGAACAGGTCGCCGTACGCCTCGATGATCGTCAGCAGCAAGACGATGAAGCCCCAGAAGGTGAACGCGTGCGCGAGACCGGGCACCGTCCACTTCAGCAGCTTGCGCTGCCCGATCACTTCGGTGACCTGGGTCTCCGCATCCCGGCCCGGATGAGCGCGGAGCGCCTCGATCCGTTCGGGCGCGGGTTGCCCGGTCCGGCCCAGCCGGTAGAGCCACCATAGGCGGTGCCCGGCGATCGCGGCCGCGATCACCGTGAGCACTAGGCCGATGACGATCCGCAGGACCAAGACAGACCTCCCAGTCGGGCGTTCGGGGTTACGCCCTGACGGCCCCGGGCACTGCCCTGGGCCTTTCGGGCTGCACCCTGGGCGTTTCGGGCTGCACCCGGGGCGTTTCGGGTGACAGCGTACGCCGGCGCCGCTGGCAGCCAGTCAGCGCTGGCCTGCCGGTCACGGGCCGGCAGGCAGCCGCCAGCCGAGAACGCTTGATTCCCTGACCGTTGGCGGCCCGAACAGCCGGGTCAGGAACCGGCCGAGCGGCGAGCCCGGCGTGGCATCTGCGACCACGGCCTGTGGCCGCCAGGCGTCCAGGTCGGTGGTCACCTGCTCGGCGCTGAGCGGGGACGGTAGCGCACCCGGCCCGTGCGCGGTGCCCGTCGCCAGGTAGTCGGCCCTCGCGGTGCCGACGTACGGGTTGCCCGGTGGCAGCCCCGCGGCCCACAGTTCGTCGAGATACCACGCCGTCGGCCGGATTCCTGCCCCGTTGAGGTAAGCCTGACCACCTGCTCCTGGCCCGATAAAATAACCGCCAGCCATCGCCGTCGGCTGGCCGGTGTCGGCGTACCAGCGCAGCACAGGGGTGAGGTAGTTCACGGCAACGGGGACCGCTAGAACCCGCGCCCCAGCAGGCAGGTGCAGCCGCGCGAACACCGCCGACCACCCTGGTGGCACCGGCAAGGCTCCGGCCGCAGGCAGCGGCCTCGGCAGCAGGGGCAGGCAGCAGAGCACGCCGACTGCCAGGACTGTCGTGGCCGTGAGTGCTGGACTCGCCGGTCGCTTGGCCTGCTGCGGGCCACGGGCCTGGCGGGCGGCAAGGGCCTGCCGGGCTCTGTCGAGGCCGAATGCCAGCAGCGCTCCAGCCGCCCCGTCCGCGAGTATGGACAGCCGGTCGGGGAGCACGGTCGCGACCACCGGGAGTTCCTCGATCCAGTGCCAGGGCAGGTTCACCGTGTCATGCTCAGTGCCGCCGACCAGCGGGTGCCCCCCGAGCGAGAACACCACGAGCACCGCGCAGGTGAATGCCGCGGCCCGGCCGGCCGCGCTGCGCCAGCATGCGACGGCGGACAGCGCGAGCAGGATGATCAGCGGCCAGCCGAGGTAGCCCAGGTACTCGGTGATGCCGCCCTGGTACCTGGCCGCCGCTGCGGCCGATGCCGCTGTATGGAAGAACAGCCAGCTCTGCGGTGTCACGAAGGTCGACAGGTCGTTGACGTAGTAGTCAGGCGGATACAGCGCTCCGTGCTGGGTCAGCGGCCCGTGGAACTGAATCCACAGGGCGTGCCCGGCCAGCAGCAAGGTGACGACGGCCGCGGTCAGCAGGCCTGCAACAGCCGACCCGAGCCGCCGGATAGCCCGCCGCGGGCCGAATACCGCGAGGAACAACACCGCCAGCACGCCGGCCAGCGCGGTGGTCAGCGCGATCTCCTCGCTGATGAACAGCTGCGCCGCGACCAGCAGCCCAAGCCAGGCCCCGGCACGGACCGGCTGCGGCAGCCGGTGCAGCGCGCGAGCCGCGCGGCCGGCCGCCCCGGGCAGCCGGGTGAAGCCGTGCCCAGCCGTCGGCGGGTCGCCGACGGCGAGCCGCATCCCGGCGTAGATGATCAGCGGCGGCAGGACGGCGAA
>JASHTT010000223.1 GCA_030040415.1 Streptosporangiaceae bacterium
ACCGCCAACATGCAGGCGCTCTGGGCGGCGCACGAGCCGCAGATGGACGAGCTGACGATCCCGTTCATCGGGCCGGACCGCGCTGCCCGCCAGTACGTCTTCGGTGACCTGCTCAGGTCCGGCGCCAGGCTGGCGGCCGGGAGCGACTGGGCGGTCAGCAGCGCGAACCCGATGCGGGCCATCCATGTAGCGGTCAACAGGTCGTTGCAGGGCGCGGCCGGTGCGCAAGCCGAGCCGTTCCTGCCCGGCCAGAGCCTGGACCTCGCTGAGGCGCTTGCCGCCTACACGATCGGCTCGGCGTACGTTAATCATCTGGACGACCAGACCGGCACGATCGAGCCCGGCAAGCTGGCGGACTTGGTGCTGCTCGACCACGACCCGTTCGCGGTGCCCAGGTCCGAGCTCGGCAGCGTGGGCGTTGTCGCGACGTACGTGGAAGGGCAACAAGTCTATTTATCGACTTTCAGCTAGGCGACGGGATTGCTATGGAACTGACCGAGCTTGGCCGGGGCGGGCCGCGGGTGTCGCGCGTCGGACTCGGCCTGATGGGCATGTCCGGGATCTACGGTCCGGCGGACGAGTCGGAGAGCAAGGCCACGATCCGTGCTGCTCTCGATGCGGGCATCACGCTGCTCGACACGGGCGACTTCTACGGCATGGGGCACAACGAACTGCTGCTGCGCGACGCACTGCGGGGCGTCGACAGGTCCAGTGTGTTTATCCAGGTCAAGTTCGGCGGACAGCGCGACCCGAGCGGCGCCTTCGTTGGCCACGACGCAAGCCCGGCCATGGTCAAGAGCTCGCTCGCCTACTCGCTTGTCAGGCTAGGCACTGACTACATCGATCTCTATCAGCCTGCCAGGCTCGATAGGCGCGTTCCCATAGAAGAGACGGTTGGCGCGATCGTCGAGATGATCGAAGCGGGCTATGTCCGCCACCTGGGCCTGTCCGAGATGGGTGCGGACACGATCCGCCGTGCCGCGGCCGTGCACCCGGTGACCGGCCTGCAGATCGAGTACTCGCTGATGAGCCGGGGCATCGAAGCCTCGATCCTGCCGGCGGTCCGCGAACTCGGCGTCGGCGTGACCGCGTACGGGATCTTGTCCCGCGGGCTGCTGTCGTCCGGCAGCGCTCGCGAGATCGGCCCGGCCGACCCGCGCGCCCGCTTCCCCAGGTTCCAGAGCGAGAACCTGCGCCGCAACCTGGACCTGCTGGCCGCGCTCGAGGCTGTCGCTGACGGCCGGGGTGTGACCACCGCGCAGCTCGCGATCGCGTGGGTGCTGTCGCGCGGCGCTGACATCATCCCGCTGATCGGCACCAAGCGGCGGGACCGGCTGGCGGAAGCGCTCGTCGCCCTTGACATCGACCTGAGCCAGGACGAGCTAGCCGCGATCGAGGCGGCGGTGCCCGCGTCGGCGGTGGCTGGCACGCGGTATGACCCAGGCCAGATGGCCGCCCTGGACAGCGAGACGTCTTAGGGCCGCGTCGTCCTCACAAGAGCGGCCGGTACACCTGCAGGAGGTTGCCCGAGGCGAACTGCCTGGTCCGGAGCAGTTCCATGTCGGCCCGCCGGGCGCCCGCGAGCACCGGATGACCGCTGCCGAGTACAACAGGGTTGGTCATGAGGCGCAGCTCATCGATGAGGCCGGCGGCGAGCAGGCTTGCCGCCAGCGTCGAGCTGCCGAGCAGCGCAATGTCCTTGCCTGGCTGCTCCTTGATCTTGCCGAGCTGTGCCGTGACGTCGGTTTGCACGACAGTGGCGGGCCTCCAGTCGGCCTCGGCCAGGCTGCGGGACACAACGACCTTGGCGTAGTCGTTCATCCGCTTGGTCGTCTCCGGATCCACCTCCAGCGCCGCCGGGCTCTGCCAGAACTCCGCCATGCCCAGATAGGTCTTCCGGCCGAACAGCAGGGTGTCTGCCTCATCGAGCTGTTCGACGGCGAACTCGTGGAACTCGTCATCGACGTTGTGCCAGAACAGCATCCCGTCCGCGGACTCGTGGTAGCCGTCCAGGCTGACCATCAGAAACGCGAAGATCTTGCGCATGATGCGGCTCCTTAGCTGGCTCTTACGGCCGCTGCGGTCATAGCTGCCGGCGGTACTGAAGCTCGACGGTCCCGTTCTCGAAAGGCGTGCTGGCCACCAGGTCGAGCCGCCGGGACTTGCCGATGTCAGTGAACAGCCTGGTGCCCTCGCCCGCGAGGTAAGGGAACAGCGTCACGCGGTACTCGTCGATCAGGTCGAGCCGCATGAGCGACCGCCAGAAGCTGATGCCGCCGCTCACCACGATGTGGCCGTCGCCGCCGCGGCGGAGTGCGTCGATCTCCTGCGCTGTATCACCTCTGGCGATCGTGGTGTTGGCCCAGTCGGCCGACGTCAGGGTGCGGGAGAAGACCACCTTGCGCGCGGCGTTCACCGCGTCGGCGTACGGATGGTCGGTGGCCGTCGGAAAGTAGCTCGCCATTCCTTCGTAGACGTTCCTGCCCATGATCTGCGCGTACGCGCGCTCGTACAGGTCTCGGGTCTTGTCCAGTGCCGCCTGGTCGTCGGGCAGGTCACGGCAGAACTGGAAGTACTCGGTGCCCTCGTCGGCTATGAGGCCGTCGAGTGAGTAGTCGAACACCCTTGCTATCAGTTTGCGCATGATCGGAACTCCTGTGTCATCGGCAGTGCAGGGAAGGGCCTTAGGTACGGGAACGCGGCTTGCCTGGCCGGCTGAGCGGCGCAGGCCGCGGCCGTAGGTGCTCGCCGGTACCGACGATGCGGCCGCCCGGAACTCATCGGTGCCCGGTCAGCTGGTCTGGGCCGCCAGGTACTTGGTCAGGCCGTCGAGCATCTCGGCGGTCCCTTCCTGGCGCAGCGCGGGCGCCTCCGGCCCGTCGATGCCGTCCAGGTAGGCGCCCTGCTCGGTCCAGGTCAGGACGGTGCCGTCGCCGCTCTTGGCGAACTCGATGGTGGCGACCGACACCGAGATCCGGGCGTCGTCGGCGTACATCTCGTAGCTGTACACGATTCGCTGGTCCGGCACGATGTCGTAGTACAGCGCGTCGTAGCGGTACGTCTTGCCGCCGTACTCGCTGCCGAACCGCTCCCGGCCGCCGGGCCGGAAGTCGAACTCAGCGATGCCCGCCGCGCCGCTGGCTGGCTCGATGTCCCCGGTGTCGCCCCAGGCATCTTTGGCTTGCCTGGAGGCGAAGGCTGCGAATACCCGGGACGGTGCGGCCGGGTAGGTCCGCTCGATCGAGAACGTGTCGTGGATGACGGAACGGTCGGTCATTGCTGCTCCCTAAGGTCGTGCTCGTGGGTCGCCTCGCCGGGCTCGGCGTCGGAGGCGGTGTCTGGATTGCCGGCGGTCCGTGCCAGGTAATCGCCCAGTCGGTCGAGGCGGCGCTCGACCATCGTGCGCCGGTCTGCGATCCAGCCCTCTGCCGACCTGAGTACCGCGGCATTG
>JASHTT010000224.1 GCA_030040415.1 Streptosporangiaceae bacterium
CATCGTGAACGACCACCTCACCGGTTGCTTCCGGCGGCAGGCATGACAGCGACCAGCGGGGGTTTCCGGGCGGGCAGCAGCGGGAGGTCCGGGGAGGCCGTCCCGCCGCAGGGCAGCAGCGGGGGGTTCCGGGGGGTCGTCCCCCCGGAGGGCAGCGGCGGGGGGTTCGGCGGGGTCGTCCCGCCGCAGGCCAAGGCCACGCCCGAGGACCTCGGCATCGACCTGGCCGACCTCGACTGGCACTCCTCGGGCAGTTTGCCCGGAGCCATCGAGGTCGCGATGACGGGTCCGCACGGCGAGCCGGGCGGTCAGGCATGGGTGCTGATGCGGGTAAACGACGACCCGTCGAGCCGCGTCCTGGTCTATGACCGGCACGAATGGGAGTGCTTCCTGGACGGCGTCAGGAACGGCGAGTTCGACCTGGAGGACTAGGCCAGGGCCGCGGGACGCGGCCTGACCGCCGACACCCGGCAATGCCACAAAAGGCGTGTCATCGGAGCGCACGAACCGATACCATCCTTTGTGAATCGCAAGTTGCGGTCTTACCTTTCCCATTTCGGGCAACACTGGTTTCGGGCAACACTGGTTTCGGGCAACACCGGCTTCGGCAACACGGGGATCAGCCATGAGTGATGACGCCTACGGTGCCACGGTCGCCAAGCGGCGACTCGCGCGGCGGCTTACCGAGCTCAGGCACAGGTCCGGACACACCGCGAACCACATCTGTGACCTGCTGGACTGGGGCCGCGGCAAGGTGGGCAGGTTCGAGGCGAATCAGTGGAAGCGCCCCGAGATGAGCGACATCCGGGACCTGCTGCGGATCTACGACGCGTCGCCCGCCGACCGCGAGGAGCTTGAGCAGCTCGCGGTTCAGGCCAGGGCCAGGCCCTGGTGGCGGGACTACCCGGACGTCTTCGAGAACGAGTTTCCCGGCTTCGAGAACGACGCCGCCAGGATCCGGGTGTTCATGCCGCTGCTGATACCAGGACTGCTGCAGACACGCGACTACCTGGAGGCTCACCTGCGGTTCGGTGCCAGGCCGCCGACATGGCGGCAACGGGCGACAGTAGCCAGGATGCGGCGGCAAGAGGTGCTCGACCGCGTCGACTCGACCCTGCCGAGGGTCGAGGTTGTGCTCACCGAGGCGTCTTTGATGTACCGGTGGGGATCGAACGCAGACCGCCGTGATCAGATCGACCACCTCATTGATCTGGCCGGCAGGCCGAATGTCGACGTGCGCATCCAGCGCTTCGACGACGGCCCGCCACAGGGCATGTTCTCGCCCGTCAACATCTTCGACTTTCCTGGCAGCGAGCCCAGCATCGTGTTCACCGAGACCGATACCGCGATCCAGGAGGTGAGCCAGCCGGAGCTGGTGGATAGCTATAACCGAACCTTTGACCGGGCGTGTGAATCGGCACTTGAGCCCCCTGACACGACCGGATACTTGCGATTTCTAGCGCAACGACTGGAGTGAACATCCATGAATGACCTGTCCGAGGCGGCCTGGCGGAAGGCCAAGGCCAGCCAGAACAACGGCGGCTGCGTCGAAGTGGCAGACAACCTGCCCGGCGTGGTCGCCATTCGGGACTCCAAGCGGCCCGAGGGCGGCGCGCACCTCGTCAGCCGGGCAGCGTTCGTATCTTTCATCGAAGACGCCAAGATGGGCCGCTACGACCTGGGCAGCCAGCCCTCCGGCGGTCGGCGCTGAGCGTCGTCGGCGTAACGCGCGATGGCGGGTTCGCGGGCATGGACCGCCGAACCCGCCACCGCTGTGACGCTCGCCGTCGGCTCTGGAAACGGGCTTGCGCAGCCAGCGCCGTGGACGTGGCCGCCGGCCATTTTGAAGGAACATTTACCGAATCCCATTGCGAAAGTTCGCACATCACTCATAATCTGTGCTTCACATAAGCCTTAGTCGGAAGGGCGGAGGAGCATGCGGCCGCCAACGCCTGCCGAGGGTGGCGGGAACGTGCTGGGCAGTGCTGCTGCCGACCCCGCAGCGGGTGCCGGCCTGCTGGCCGCACCGGTAGCCGGGGCCCTGGCCGTCCTTCCCGACACGAATGGCGGAAACGCGCATCTCGCCCACGCGGGGCTCAGCGGCGGCGGCTGCTTCGTCAGGCCGTTGCCCATCGACACCACGTGCGCGGCGGCCGCCCGCCGGTACTTCCGCGAGGCGGTTTCGAGCCTGGACATGCCGTCCGGGCTCATGCATGACGGTGTCACCATGGCCAGCGAGCTTGCGGCCAACACCCTGCACGCGCAGCCCTCGTCGGCTCATCCGGCCGCCGCGGGCGGCGTCCCGGAGATCTGGCTCTACCTGCGCGGCAGCGGCCGGACGTGCGAGCTAGTCTGCAAGGTCTTCGACGCCGAGCGCCGGTGGCATGCCGGCGTCGAGGCCGGCGCTGACAAGGCACCCGTCGATGCTGTCAGCGGGCGAGGGCTTCAGGTGGTAGCCGGGCTGTCCGCCGGACAGTGGGGCTGTCATCCCAGCCGTTCCCGCCTCGGCAGCTGGAAGGTGCCGGGCAAGGTCGTGTGGTTCGCGCTCCGGATACCGCCGGTCGCGCTGCCCGAGCAGTTCAGGCGCCCGCGCCTTGGCGCGGACTGGCTCGTGGACGAGCTCGAGAGCATGCTGGCCGGCCGCGGCCTCGCCAGCGGCATCGTCAGGGCCGACGCGGGCGGCATGTCGGTGCTCTCCCTCAACGCGCACCTGACGGTGTGGCGGAATGGCGACACGGTTTCCTGGCGTACGTCTTCTGGCAGCTACCTGCAGATGGAACTGGCGGACCTGGTCGAGGTCGCGGAGCAGATCGTCAGCGCCCACGAGGAGATCGAGCTGGGCGGAGTGCCGGTCGGTCCGGTCGGCCCCGTCGGGTAATTCTTCCGCTGCCTTCGGCCACAGTTTGCTTCCAGGTCGGCTGCCCCTGGCAGTGCCGTTCCCCTGTTAACCCTGTTGCCCAACGACGGGCGCCGGCAGTGATCGTTACCATCTGGCGCTCGAACCCTGGATAATAGAGGGACTGATCGAGATCCATGGGGCTGGCTGGAGAACCGGACAGCCCTGGCAGATACGTGCGCCCTGGGCAGGGGAAACGGAAGGGGAGCAGGATGGCGGCGATGAAGCCGCGGACGGGTGACGGTCCGCTTGAGGTCACCAAGGAAGGCCGCGGCATCGTTATGCGGGTGCCGCTTGAGGGCGGCGGGCGGCTCGTGGTCGAGCTGACGCCGGACGAGGCGCGGGCGCTGGGCGACGCGCTCAACACGGCTGTCGGCTGAGTCGCACTGGCAGCGCCCGGGTTACCCTGCGACCCGTGCGTCGCGTGCCGACTCCGTCCGCCGCGCGCAGACTTAACCTGCCCTAGGCCTGTTTGACCGCGGCGAGGAATCCATCTCCGAAAGGCAGCAGCAACGGCACGAGCTGCTCGTCGGTCCTGACCTGTTCCCGCAGTTCTGCGGCGGTTGCCGCGTCCGCGGCACTCGCTGCCCGGCCGGCCGAGGCGTCTGGCAGTGCGGCATTGACGGCGACCAGGCCGCCGGGCCGCAGCAGGCGCAATGCCGCTGCCAGGTAAGCGGGCAGCTCTTGCCTGTCGGCGTCGCAGAAGACCATGTCATAGGCGCCGTCGGCGAGCCGCGGCAGCACCTCCAGCGCCAGCCCTCCGATGAGCCGGAACCGGCCGGGCTGGAAGCCAGCTGCGATGAAGGAGGCGCGGGCCAGCCGCTGATGTTCGGGCTCGGCGTCGACGGTCGTGAGCACGCCGCCGGGCCGCATGCCGCGCAGTAGCCAGATGCCCGACGTGCCGCATCCGGTGCCGATCTCCACGGTTGCCCTGGCGCCCACCGCGGCCGCGAGGAAACGGAGCGCCCCACCGGTTAGCCGGCTCACCGGCGCCGCGCCGCCCACCTCCGCCGCGTTCCGCCGGGCCGACACCAGCACCTCGTCCTCTGGCTGGAAGTCCTCGATGTAGGCGAGGGTGCCCTCTGCTGTCGAAATGGCTACCTCCCGTTGACCACCATGGCGGCTGCGCTGGTGCTCAGGGCGCCTGTGCTCCGGCCCGGCGCTCGGGGCGCCGGTGCTTAGGGCGGCAGCCTAGCCGCAGCAGGCACGGTCCGGGAACCGGCTTAGCAGCCCGTGCGTTGCCGTTGTGGGCGTCGTGTCACGCGGTCCCAGCTGGGATGCGGCTCGAGCGGCGTTGCCCCGGGGCTGCCGGAAGCATTCTGGCTGTCCCGGCGTTTACCTGTTGCGGGAGTAGGTAGCACAGTCATCGATTGTGGGATGAAGTAGGTGCGGCGACCGAGCCCGAGTGAGGGGATGACGGTGGGGACGAGCGTGGACGAAGGCGGATCCGCAGCGCGGACCGAGCCTGCCGCGCGGGTCGACGAAACTGGCGCGGGGTGGACGCCGCCGAGCTGGGAGGACCTGGTCCGGAACCACTCGGCCCGGGTATACCGCCTTGCCTACCGGCTGACTGGCAACACCCACGACGCCGAGGACCTCACGCAGGAAGTTTTCGTCCGGGTCTTCCGTTCGCTCGATACCTACACTCCAGGCACTTTCGAGGGTTGGCTGCACCGCATCACTACCAACCTGTTCCTCGACATGGCGCGCCGCAGGCAGCGGATCCGGTTCGAGGGCCTGGCGGACGAGACCGAGGCGCGTCTTGGCGGCAGCGAGCCCACGCCTGCCCAGGCCTTCGACGACCGGCACCTGGACGGCGACATTCACGCCGCGCTGAACGCGCTGGCACCTGAGTACCGCGCCGCCGTCATCCTGTGCGACATCGAGGGCCTGTCCTACGAGGAGATCGCCGCGACGCTGGGCGTGAAGCTCGGCACGGTCCGCAGCCGGATCCATCGCGGGCGGGCCCAGCTGCGCCAGGCGCTGGAACACCGCAGGCCGCGGCATGCGGGCGGGGCGGTGCCCCAGCCAAGGCTGCAGCTCGACAGCCCGGTGGCCGAAGGAGGGCAGTCATGAGCCACCTTGGCCAGCGACTTTCTGCCCTGATCGACGGGGAACTCGAAGACTCCGATCGCGAGCGAGTGCTGATGCACCTGGCCAGGTGCAGGGCGTGCCGCGATGAGATCGTCGCGCTGCGGACGCTGAAGCGGCGGATGAACGCCCTGGGTGAAGCGGCCGCGGGGGCGGGCTTGACCGGACGGCTGATGGACCTGCAGGACGACGGGTCCCCGGGAGGCGGCTGGCCGCACTCGCCGGGATCCTGGCTGTCGGGCGCGCACGGCCGCGGCGAGTCCAGGACGGGCTGGTACGTCCTGGTCGGCTCGCTGGCCGCCGTTGTCACCGGACTCGGCACCGCCGCGTTCATCGTGGGCGGCGATGCGCAGGTGCAGACTCCCGAGCCGTCGGTAACCCCGTCCGTGGACGTCTACACCGTGCAGCACTACATAGACACGGGCTGGGCGCCGGCTGACCACGCCGGGCCGGTCAGTGGCGGAGGTTCGGGGGTCGCCTCCCGGGCCGGCAGCATCGGGCATTCGGGGGTCGCGCCCCGGCCTAGTAGCAGTCTGGGGATGGCGCCGCGGGCTGGCACGATGGCGCCCAGGGAAGACCAGACCGCGCCCCGTGTGCCGTGACTGGCCCGTTCCCCGGCTGGCGTGTCGCGTGGACGACCGTAGCGTTGGTCCTGCTCGGGGTCTGCGCTGTGGGGCTCACCTTGCGGCACGGCGGTGCTGGCCGGCTGGTCGGAGACCGCGCGAAAGCTACTGACCCGCCGGGCGGTTCCGGCGGCACCGCTTCGTCGCGGTCGCCGCTCCTGTCCAAGCGGCTGACGGCTCAGCAGCTGACGGCGGAACGGCTGATGACACAGGCGGCCGCTGCCGCCAGTCGCACTGCTTACAGCGGAGTCCAGGTCTCGGACTGGTGGGGTCCGTCCGGGCTGAGCTCGTCCGTGCTCGATGTCTGGCACCGTCCGGGCGATGCGGTTGTGGCCCAGGCGCTCGCCTCGTCCGGTAACGATATGTCCGCTCCCAGGTCCGGCGACCCCGTGGTGACCATGACCCTCACGGGCAAGCAGCTACGACTGCTGCTGGCGAACTATCAGGTGGACTACGCCGGTGCCGGCTCGGCTGGCGGCCGCTCCGCCCTGGTCGTCACGGTGCACCGAGTGGGCGGCGGGCTAGCAGCGCGGTTCTGGCTCGATCGCCAGACCAAGCTGCCGCTGCGCCGGGAGATCTTCGGCGGCCACACACACTTGGTCAGCGACGTCAGCCTCATCGACCTGAGGCTCGGCGCGGACGCTGTTGCCGGGATGCCCGCCGCTGGTGCGCAACCTTGGACGCGGCAGCTGGACGGGCGTGCGATCAGCGCGCTTCGGAGCAAGGGTTGGCCTGTGCTGCCACGGCTGGCCGGGGGCCTGCGGCTGTTCACTGCCAGCGAGGCGCGCGGTTCCTCCGGGCAAGTTATCGACATGTCGTACTCAGACGGACTGTCGGTCGTGTCCATCTTTGTCCAGCATGGCGCGCTGCCGCGGGTGCTACACGGCTGGCAGCGGGTGGCGATCGGTGGTCATCACGCGTTCACCAGTGACCCTGACGACCGGACCATCGCGTGGTCCAGCGGCGGGTTCGTGTTCACGATGATTGCCGACGCACCGGCCGGGACTGTCGATCAGGCGGTCGCCACCCTCGCCCGCGACCACGAGCCGAGCTTCTGGGCGCGGCTCGGCCGCGGCTTCAAGCGGCTGGCCAGCCTGACTCACCTGTTCCGCTGATCCGCTGACGGCCGGCCAATCCAGCCGAAGCAGCCCGGGGTATTCATAGCAGCGGCACGGTCGGGCTACGCTGGGCCCAGCGGGCTGCGAAGTTCGCCCGGGTCCTAGCCTCCAGGAGCCTGCCGGTGTTCGACCTGTCGTTCTTCAAGCTGATGGTGCTCGCCGTCATCGCGCTGGTCGTCTTCGGGCCTGATCGGCTGCCGGTCATCGCCGCGCAGGCAGGTCGTGCGCTTCGCGAGCTGCGCAACATGGCCGAGGGAGCGAGGTCTGACCTGCAGGACAGTCTCGGGACCGATCTCAGCGAATTCGACCTGGCCGACCTGAACCCGAAGCACTTCGTCCGCAAGCACCTGATGGATGAGCTGACCGGCGACGGCATGCTCACCGGCCGCTTGTCTGATGGCTTTAACGGCTCGGGACCGGCCGCGAGCCCGGTGGTGCGGCTGGCGCCTGGTGAGAGCCCGCCCTACGACGCCGAGGCGACCTGAGGCCGCTTCCGCTCTTTGGGCTGCGGCTCCAGGGGTTCATGCTCCGGGCTAGCGCTCCGGCTGTCCTCGCCTGTCGCTGTGCGGGGTCGTCGTCGCCGGCTGCCGCTGTCGCTCCGCAGGCTCTGCGGGGTGTCCCCCCGACGAGGGCGTCCCCCCGACTGGCTCAGCGATCAGGCCAGATGCAGGCCGAGCTGGCGGCCAGCCAGGCTGCGCCCGCGTCCGGCCAGCCCCTCGGCGACCTTGCGTAGCTGCTGAGAGGCCGGCGCGTCCGGGTCAGAGAGCACAAGCGGCACGCCGCTGTCACCAGCCTCGCGCAGCCGTGGATCGATTGGCACCTCGCCGAGCATGGGCACCAAGGTCCCGGTGATCCTGCTCAGCGCTCCGGCCACCGCCTGCCCGCCGCCGCTGCCGAAGACGTCGACCCGCCCTCCGCAGTGCGGGCAGGGCAGGTACGACATGTTCTCGATCACGCCTACCACGTGCTGGTGCAGCTGGGCGGCCAGCGTGCCTGCTCGCTCGGCCACCTCCGCCGAGGCCAGCTGCGGGGTGGTGACCACGATCAGCTCGCTGCCAGGCACCAGGTGCGCGGCGGATATCGCCACGTCGCCTGTGCCGGGCGGCAGGTCCATCAGCAGCACGTCCAGGTCGCCCCAGAACA
>JASHTT010000225.1 GCA_030040415.1 Streptosporangiaceae bacterium
GGTGGTGGCTGCCGTGGCCGCCGCCGGGCCGCTCGCCGAGCCCTGGGCCGATGTCGACACTGCCACCGACCTCATCTGGGCTGTGTTGAGCCCGAGCACGGCTGCAGCCATCCTGAGCCGGGGCTGGAGTCTGGACGAACTCACATCTCGCACCGCCGCAGTCTTGCAGCGGCTGCTCATTCCCAACACCCGCTGACCGCACCGGAAAGGAGACCGCATGGCCAAGGGATGGCGAAGCCACAACTCCGTCGATACTTACATCGACGCCGCCCCCGACGAGGTTTACGACCTGGTCGCCGATGTCACCCGCAGTGGCGAGCGCAGCCGGGAGTGCGTGGCATGCACGTGGCTGCCAGGTCACGAGGCGGGCCGCGCTGGGGCCCGGTTCCGCGGCCATAACCGAGGGCTGGCCATGTTGGCTTGGATCCGCTGGAGCCGGCTCTGCGAGGTACTGGTGGCCGATCGGGGCCGCGAATTTAGCTTCCGGACCGTGCCATCACGGTGGAACTACGGCGAGCGCGACTCCAGCATCTGGGGCTATCGCATGGAGCACGAGGGCAAGGGGACCCGCCTGACCCACTTCCACGAAGCCGTCGTGATGCCTACGCCCGTGCTGGCGTCCGTGTATGGCCGACTCTTTCCGCACCACAAGGACCCGCGGGCCGCGATGACGCACACCGTCGACACGCTGCGTCAGCAGCTCGAGACACCGGCCGCATCGAGCGCTACCACCTAGGCCACGCCGCAGGCACACCTAGCCACCCAGCGGCTCGCAACAGGCGGGCCGCCATGATCCGCCGCGGCGGAGAGGAGTCACCATGGCAATCGCAGTCATCCTCGAGTGGGCAGCCGGTGCCGACGGCGTCAACGAGGACACCTATTGGCAGCTGACGGACAAGCTCGGCCTGAGAGACCGGCTACCCGACGGCTGTACCCACCACGTCGCCGCGTTCGACCCGCAGCAGGGCGGGTTCATCACTGAGGTCTGGGACTCGCCGGAGGCCTTCGGCCGCTTCACAGAGGAGCGGAAGTTGCCGACCCAGGAGCTGGGAATCGCTGATCCGATCCGGGTCAGCGTCCTGCCGGTAATCCGAGCCGTCAGCGCCTGAGCGGCCATCAAGCCGCAAGGCCAAGGCCGACCTAGCGCAAAGCGCGACTCCCCCGCTCCTGCCTAAGCCTAAGGCCGCTCCCCGACAGAGGAGCGGCCTTAGGCATGCAGCCTGCCAGCGGACTTGAGTTTGCTGCCCCAGCCACTTCATGCCCCGGCAGGAGTGCCACGATTGACGGAAAGGGGCGAGGCTATGCCGCGGGAGACTGGTTCCGACGACGCCGAACAGGCCGTCTTCGCTGACGCGAACACGAGCCAAGCGGTCGTCGATGCAACGAAGCACCAGGGGCTTGCCTCGCTGTCGGGCTTCCCATTCGAGGTTCGCACCAGCGCTTCCACGCGCGAGCAGGCCGTGCGGCTGGCCAGTCGCTGCGCCAGGGCCTACTCCTTCCTGGGCGAGACGCTCGCGTTCCGTCCGCGGTGCACGCTCCTGGTGCTCGACCGTGCCGACTGGGCCGAGCGAGCATCGAATCCCGCATACGTGATGCCGTACTACGACGCCGGTAACCTCTTTCTCACCGGCGAACCTTCAGACCTGACCGCCATGCTGGAGGAAGTGGCCAGTTCTGCTCCCCCGGCAGCGGCCCAGGAACTCGATCAGGTCTATGGCACTGGCACCGACCGCCTGATGCCCTTCGCCGACACGCTGGTCGTGCACGAACTGGCGCACGCCTTCCACGACGGTGTTCCCTTTGTCTTTCCGCGGTCCTGGCTGATGGAGCTCTTCGCCGACATGGCGCTCTACGCGTTCGTTGTTGCCGAAGAACCCGGCGAGCGCCTGCACTTCGAGACGCTTCCGCGGGTTGCGCTGCAGTACCGGCTGCTGAAGCCGGTCGCACGTGACCTCCGCTACTTCGAGGCTTTCTATCCCTACATTGAGCCGCTCACCTACGTCTGGTACCAGTTCCGCTTCACGATGATGGCCAAGGGCGTCGTTGACGCGGCGGGTCCGGACGTGCTCCGCCGCCTCTGGGAAGCGTTCGCCCTCACCGATGAGCAGCTCGCCCGCGTGCTCGGCGGCCAGGTCCACCCGGAGGCAGGCCAGTGGCTCGCACGGTGGGACGGACTCCCGCGATAACGACGGCGGCGGGCGCCGGCCAGCTCCCCCGCGATCCCATATGCTCTTGACGGCGCAGATGTTAAGCAAATACTGTTCAAGATATGCTTAACATTGGCTCTGGTCGGAGAGACCTGCTCATCGCCCTGACCGGGCGGGCAGTGTCGACGTTCGGCGACGAGGTAGCGCTTGTCGCCCTCACCCTTCGGCTGCAGGCGGACGGCGCCCGGCCGTACGAGGTCGGCTTGCTGCTTGCCGCCGGCGTTATCCCGTTGCTCTTCCTCTCCCGCCCGGTGGGCCGTCTGGTCGACTCGCACGACTCCCGGCGTCTCCTCGTTGGCGCCGGAGCGCTCGAGGTGGCCTGCACGGTTCCGCTGGTGTTCGTGCATTCAGTCGTCGTCATCGTGGTACTCGTCGCCACCCTCGGCGCAGCCGCCTCTGTGGCCGGAGCTACCTGGTCGGCGCTCGTTCCCCGCATCGTGGGCGAAGACCACGTCGCCGAAGCGGTGTCGGCCCAGCAATCCCTGAACGCGCTTGTTCTTGTCGGCGCGCCGGCAATCGGCGGTCTGCTTGCCGGAACGTTCGGCACCGGGCTGCCGCTGGCCGTTGACGCGGCGACCTTCGTCGCGGTCACGGTGGCGGCCGCGCTGGTCGGCACCCGGCGAACGCCCTCGGCGCTCGGATCTGACGGCCGCCCGGCCCGCGCCCGGGGTGGCTTTGAGATCCTCCGCAACGACGGCGTGCTCGGCCCGCTCTTCATCGGCCTGGTGGCAGTGGTCCTGCTGGTCGGCATGGTCGACGTCGTGCTCGTGTTCCTGATCCGGTCGACGCTTCACGCCGGTGCCGTGTGGTACGGCGTGGCCGAGGCTGCATGGATTGCCGGCCTCGTCGTCGGCTCGCTCGGCGCGGGACGGCTCAGGACCGGGCGCGCCCAGACCTGGGCCACGATCGCGGGTGCGGGCGTCGCCTGCGCCGCCCTTGTCCCGTTCGCCGTGGTCCCGGCGGTCTGGATGCTGGTGCCGCTGTCGATCATCGGCGGGACCGGAAACGGGTACGCCGGCGTGTGCGTGTCGACCCTGCTTGTCAGCCGTACTGTCGACGCCGAGCGAGGCCGGGTGTCGGCCGCCGCCAACGCCGCGCTCGGGGGTGCTCAGGGCGTCTCGCTGCTGGTCGGCGGGGCGGTCGCCGCCGCGCTCAGCCCGCGGGCTATCTACGCCATGGCTGGCCTGCTTGGTGTGGCCGTGGCGATCGCTATCGGCCTGTTCTTCGCCGCCCGCGGGACCATAACCAGCCAGCAGGCGCCCTCGCGCTCCGAAGAGCGGCTGCTGACCTGAGCCGCGCTAGTGAAATGGTCGGACAACGCCGGACAGTTACGTGCACTCGTTGAGTGGCGAACGCGCGTAGAACGGAAGCAGGGCGCCCCGAAGTCAATTAGTGAGGTGGCTAACGATGCTGTCGCCGACAAGTTCCAAGATCGCACTGTTTGGCGTGGCTGGCCTGATCTGCCTGGCAACTTTCAGCGCGCCTGTGACAGCGCTCGCCACGCCGGCGCCGAAAGCGGCGACTTCCGCACCGCCGAATATAAAAGGCGAGCTAACCGGCATCGCAGCGGTTTCCGCGACAGACATCTGGGCGGTCGGCTACACGTCGGCCAAGACGCCCGCGACCGTCATCTTGCATTGGAACGGCAAGTCTTGGGCCCGGCTCGGCGGCCAGGCATCCCTTGCCGGCGCGACTCTGAGCGCGGTGGCGGCGAGCTCGCCGACCAGCGCCTGGGCGGTCGGCTCGACATCGAGCAGTAAGCCGACCACGGTGGTTTTGCACTGGGATGGCCACTCATGGACACGGCAGGGCGGCAGCGCAGCGGTTGCGGGTTTCCTGTCGGCAGTCGCGACCGCACCCGGCGATAAAGCCTGGGCAGTAGGCGGGACGAACGAGGCTCTGTCCGGGAAGGCGCTGGTGCTCGGCTGGAATGGTGCCGGCTGGGCCCAGCAGCCGACCCCGGGCGGGCCGGGCCTTTTTGGCGTCGCTGCCACGTCGGCGGACGACGTGTGGGCGGTCGGATTCCGCGTGGCCTACAACAAGCCGCTGATCGCTCATTGGAACGGCAGCTCATGGACTAGTTCTCCGGCCCCAGCGGTCACCACGGGCTTTTACCACATAACCGCGACGTCGGCGAGCCAAGCCTGGGCGACCGGGTACTGGGGCGGGGGAGGCACTCCGGGTCCGGTCATCGCCCACCGGAACGGCTCGGTCTGGAAGACCTACAAAGTACCGAGCACAGTCGAATACAACGCAGGAAACCTCGGCGGTATCTCGGCTCTCTCGGACGGCCAGGCATGGGCAGTCGGCGTACTCGGCCTCGGCTACAGCAACGCCTTCATCCTGCGCTGGAATGGGTCCGCCTGGACCGAGGTGAAGCTGGGATTCCCGGCTAGCACCGAGTCCAGCCTGTCAGCGGTGGCTGCCTTGTCGCAGCAGGACGCCTGGGCTGTCGGCGCTGTCGGCTCCAGCATCCTCGTCATGCACTGGGACGGAAAGAACTGGACACGTGCCTGAGCCGTGGGGACTGTCGAACGCCCAGGGCGCGTCTGGTCGTCCGTCGTGCGGCGCTGGTACTAGAACGGGCAGCTTGTGAGGCCGTAGGGCGGATTCGAGGTCGACGAGTTCCTGGCCGACTTCCCTGACTTGCGTGACGGGTGCTTCTTGGCAGCGGAGCTCGACTTGGCTGACGGGTCAGGAGAGGCAGAGCCGGGTGACGCGGACGTGGAAGGCGTGCTCAGCGGCTCGGAGTAGGCGGGCACATCGGATTGCGAGCCCGTGTTCGCCGCGGCCTGCACGTTCGCCGGGACGGCCTCGCCGTTCTGCTGGGCGGCGCTGACGTAGTCTGCGGCGTTGACGCTGTCCGCGGCGAACATCTCCAGCCCGGGTGCCTGCGCGGTGACCTGAGAACCGAGAAGCACCTCCACGTGCCCGGCCGGCAGCGAGAACAGCGGGGTTGCGGATTGCACGCCCAAGACGTCCGCGATCTCCTGAGCGTTCGCGGCGGCGGCGCTGCCGGCCCCGTAGAAGACCTCGGTGTCGTCGCCGACCGGCTGCGCCTCCGACGAGGCGTCGTCAGCGGCACCAGCCTTGTAGCCCATCGCGACGAGGTCCTGCGAAACCTCCGTGGCCAGCCCGTAGGTGTCGCTGCCGTTGTACACGTCCACGGTCACCGACGAGGCCGTGGCGGGGATCACGGACGACCCGTAGAAGGCCTCGTGGACCTGCCGCTGGATCTGCGGTATGTCGACGTAGTTAACGCTCTGCAGGCCCGGGTAGCCGGGAACGTCGACATCGTTCGTCGAGATTTCGGGCAGCGTGCTGAGACTGAGGTTGCTGCTGGACAGCGCGCGCATTTCCTGCGCGAACCCGATCAGGTTCCAGCCGCTGTCGTACATGAGGTAGCTCTTGGCGTTGCTGAGCAGGGTGGTCAGCGTGCCGAGGTCGCTCAGCACGCCGCTGGTCTTCATCTTCCACAGGATGTACTGGATGGCGGCTTGCTGCCGGTGGGTGCGGCCGATATCGACCCCCGGCAGGGTGTCGCGCGACCGCACGTAGGCCAGCGACTGCGACGCCGACAGGTGCAGATACTGCCTGCCGCCCTTCTTTGAGTTGTAGCCGTCGTGGTAGGCGTTGAACCCCGAGTTGTCGGCGCCGGTGAGCGGATCGTTGTCGGTCAGGTTCGCCCCGGCTGGCAGGCCGCCCTCGGCCGGCGCGCGCCGGATGCAGATCTCCAGCCCGCCGAATTGCTTGGCAAGCTCGTAGAAGCCGATGATGTTGGACTCGATGAAGTGGTCGATGTGCACGCCGGTGACCGACTCGACGGTCTGCACCTCGAACAGCTGGCCCGCCTGGTTGGCGGCCAGATACCGCTGGGCCTGGGTCATCTTGGAGCCGTAGGTCTGGTCGAGCGACTCGTCGTAAGCGAAGGCGTAGGCAGCGTCGATCTTGCCCTCGGTGAGCCCGTCATAGGTGGCGTGCGGGAAGTTGACGACGTCGTCGCGGGGGATCGAGAAGCCGACCGCCTTCTGCCCGCCTGCGAAGATGTGGATCAGGATCAGGGTGTCGGTGTCCTGCGAGCCCTCAAGCCCGGCCTCGACGGCCGATTCATTGCCCGAGTGCGTCTCGGTGAGCTGCTTGACCGACAAATCCTTCCCCTGGAAGGTCGTCCTGCTCTCCAGCCCCATCACCAGGATGTTCATAGCGCCAACAGAGGGGGCGTTGCCGAGCACGGCGCCGTGGCCGAGCGCGTCCGTCAGGTCAACGACGTCGTGGGCGTAACCGGCCACGGCGAGCGTAACGACAGAGGCTATGCACGCGATCGTGTAGCCAACCCTGCCAATGGCGATCGGACCGAGCTTGAACCCCCGTGCGCCCAAAAGCCTCGACCTCGACCTCCGCCAGAACTTACGTTTACCCAAGTTACTGCTGTCCCGCGCTGATAGTTCCACGCTGACCTGGAAGAATCCTGAAAAGAACCCGAATGCGCCGTGGACGTAGCTCTCGCGGACGAAATGGCGGCGGCCCCGAGGCGGCCTCAGGCCGGTGATGCAGATGATGCCGATGCTGGGCGCGGAAGCGCCCACCCAGCGAGCTACTGTTTCGGGATGACTCAACAGGTGTCGGCTAAGTCACCGATTGCATGGCTCGACGACGTCGCGGAGCATGACTACGACTCGGCGTACGACTACCTATCACTCAAGTACGACGAGGAGCGCGCCGGTCACGTCGTGCACCGCATGAAGAAGTCCAAGATCACCTCGCGCCGCGCCAACGACATCCTGCGCGCCACCGGCCTATCCCCGCTGCCCCTGACCGATCCTGGCGTTCGGCGTGACCTGCTCAAGCTCCTTAACGGGGAGAAGCTGTCACCAGTGCTCGTGTGCGACCAGAAAGCGGGCGCGGACATCGCCGACGGCTATCACCGGGTCAGCCTGGCCTACAACATCGACCCGTTCCTGAGTGTGCCGTTGCGGCTGGGCTAGCACCGACCAGGGCCAGCGGTCCTGCCGGTCCCTGGCCGTCTCGATGCGAACTCGAGCCGACAGAGCCCGGGTTTGCTAGTTGCGAGGAGGGCATTCGGGCCGATAATGGCCTGTCTCCAGGTTGATTCCAGGGCGGCAGGTTAATCGTGGAAGAGCTGCAACCGGGTGACCCGCAGCAGGTCGGGTCGTATCGGCTGGTTGGCCGACTAGGCAGCGGCGGGATGGGTCAGGTCTTCCTGGGCCAGTCGCCTGGCGGCCGCTTGGTAGCGGTGAAGGTCATCCGCCCGGAACTTGCTGACGGCCCTGACTTCCGCGGCAGGTTCGCCCGCGAGGTCGCCGCTGCCCTGCGGGTCAGCGGTGTATTCACGGCCCCGGTCGTGGACGCTGATCCAGACGCGCCGCAGCCCTGGCTGGTGACCGCGTACGTCGACGGACCATCGCTGGCCGACCATATCCGGCATGACGGCGCCATGCCCGAGAGTGAGGTCATCGGACTGGGCTGCGCGCTCGCCGAGGGACTGGCTGCCATTCATGCGGCCGGCATCGTGCACCGTGACCTGAAGCCGTCCAACGTGCTTCTCGCGGCCGACGGCCCGAGGATCATTGACTTCGGCGTATCGCGAGCGGCCGAGGAAACTGCACTGACGCAGACCGGTCTGGTGATGGGATCGCCCGGCTTCATGTCGCCAGAGCAGGCGCAAGGCCTGGAGGTCAGCCCCGCTAGCGACGTGTTCAGCCTGGGTGCGGTGCTGGCCTTCGCCGCGACCGGGACGGACCCGTTCGGCACCGGTGCCCCGTCGGCGCTGATGTACCGGGTCGTCCACGAGGAACCCGCTCTCGGCGGCATGTCCGGCAGGCTGCGCGGCGCGATCGAGGCGTGCCTGCGGAAGAACCCGGCCGAGCGGCCCACGACCGCCAGGCTGCTGGCCATGTTTGCCGCGGTCACTGACGGACAGTCGTGGCGTGCCGCCAGGATCCAGCCCAGCAGCACCGCCGCGGAGCCCGCCGGCCCGGGCGCATCGCCAGCTCAGCTGTCCGGCAGGCCAGTGACGGGACCAGGCGGCGGGCCAGCAAGACCAGGTGCCGGGACGCATGGCCGGGACCTCACCACCGGGGTCCAGCGGCACCGCCGGCGCTGGCCATGGGTCGCCCTGGCTGCCGCAGTCGTCATCACGGGTGGCGGTGGACTGGCGCTCGCCTCGCACGGCTTCGGCACGCACAAGCCCCCCGGTCGTGCATCGGGCACGAGCCAGACACCGCGCGGACGGCGAACGCCGCGTGTCGTCGTGGAGGATTACATCGCCGCCATCAACGCCCGCAACTGGCCCAGGGTCTGGCGCCTCGGCGGCAAGAACCTCGGTGGCTCGTATGCCAGCATGGTGGCCGGATTCCAGCAGACCAGGCGCGACGTCATACTGCGGCTGACCGCCGATGGTGACGCGGTCACGGTCCGCATCCGGGCCTACGAGACCACTGGCGCAGTGCAGGTGTACATGCTCAGCTACGTGGTAGACGGCGGCATCATCGCGACTGGGCAGCAGG
>JASHTT010000226.1 GCA_030040415.1 Streptosporangiaceae bacterium
CTGTACAGGAGCTTGCGGAAGGTGGCGGCCGGGTCGCGGCTCAGCTCCGCGTCGGCCGGCCCCGGCTGCTGGAAGTAGACCATGTAGAACCGGTCGCCGATCGCGGCCCGCAGCGCGGTGATCGGCGGGGCGCTGCCGCGCGGACGATAGGGCACGCTGAGCGCGACGACGCCGCGGATGCGCTCGGGCCTGAAGAGGCCCAGGTGCCACGCGACCGGCGCGCCCCAGTCGTGGCCAACAACGGCGGCACGTTCCTCACCCAGGGCGTCGAGCAATTCGATGACGTCCCCGGTCAGATGCAGCATCGTGTAGTCGTCAGCAGTCGCGCCGGCTGGCGGGCCGGTGCGGCAGTAGCCGCGCTGATCCGGCGCGACCGCGTGGTAGCCCGCCTGCGCGAGCGCGGTGAGCTGATGGCGCCAGGAATACCAGCTCTCCGGGAAGCCGTGCAGCAGCAGGACCAGCGGGCCATGGCCGGCTTCGGCGATGTGCATGCGCAGCGAGCCCGCCTGCACGTACCGGTGCGATACCCCCGGCAACGCCGGAGTCGCCGCGTCCTGCTCAAGGCTGCTTTCCTGCGGTTGGGCAGTGCCGTTTCCCGTCATGGCGGGAGAATAACGCACGAGAGCGACCGGACGGTCACCGAGCGTCATAATACCTAATTGCACGCGCAATTAGTCTGCTCGCGGAGCATTCTGTAGGACAGAATGCGTTTGCCTTCGACGAGGGGGGTCCGTGAGCCGAAGGGTGCTCCGGCTGGAGATTCCTGTTTTCCCAGAGCGGCTGATGTTCCGGGTGCTGGATCCGGAGGCCGACCGGGAAGCGCCCGGCCCACCCATGCCTCCGGTTGACACGCTGATCAAGGCGAGCAGGGACCAGCTTCTCGTTTCGTGCGCGCAGGAGCAACTCGGCGTCCATCTCACCATCGAGGAGTGGGACGGGGCGCCGCCGCCATTCAGCGACGGCTACGAGGACGAGGCGAAGTGCGTGCTGTACCTGCGCGGGCAGCTTGCTGTCGGAGTCGGCTCGTCCGCGCGCCCGGTGCAGTGGCTGCGGCTTTCGGGCGGGGTCGGGGACTACGGCGTGCGCGTATACACGCGGAACAGGACCGCGGCGGTGGAGAGCTACCACGAGCTCTTCGAGCAGCACTCGGATCCGCTGAGTGACGACTTCCAGCAGGCGCGCAAGGAACTAGAGGGCCTCGAGCAGTACCTGCTCCAGCTGTGGCGGGAGTCGTAGCCCCGGCCATGCTGCCTGCGTGCGTGTGCTGGGCCTGGGGGCGTCCGCAGCCTTACTGAGACCTCGGCACTTGCATTGGCTTCTCTGACCGTTTCGTCCCGGTTTACAGTAATGGAACTGTCAAAGTCTCCAGGCCCACGTCTAGTGAGTCGCCCCGGTCTTGTTGGGGTCTGTCTTCGCGGCGTTGGCCTTGCTGCTAGTGCTGCCCTTGCCGGTCGCCTTCGCCGCGCCGATTGTCGCTCCGGTGGTTGTCGGAGCCCGACGCGTCGTCGACGTGGGCGCGGCTGCCGTCGGACGGGCCCTGGGCACATCGTTGTGCCTGGCGTTCACGTACGGGCTGAGCATGAACATCGTTACGGTCACCGCGGCGATCATCGCGAGCGCCAGCAGTCCGGCAATCGTCCGCACGCGCTGCGACTTCAGCGTGCCCGGCATCCGCTGCTGGCCGAAGGAGCTCAGCCGCGAGGCGAGCCGTGGGTCATTCGCGGCAAGGTTGCGCTCCATCTCGGCAAGGATGCGCTGCTCTTCCATTGACAATGCCACAGCGCCACCTCCGGCCACCCAGCTCAGACCCACCTGGCCGACGATCTTTAGTCGGCCTTCTTTCCCCGATTCTTTACCAGCACTTTGCCGCGAGCAAGGGGCAAGAGCTCAGTCACCTGACAATCAGCGGCCGACGGCTGCACGCCGAGTCCCTCACGCCCGGCCAGGCGGGTCGAATCGAATAGAAGTTTGATTATAGTCGAACGCATATTCTATGCTGGTCGTTGTGCGATGGGATGCGCTGCTGGCCAGCGACGATCAAACCAGCGGCCCGGCCGACGACGTCGCGGGTGGGCCGGGACCCGGCCAGCACCGGTCTGGTGAACATGGCACGCCCGCGCAACTGGCGATGTTCGACCGGGGGTTGGTCGGCCGAACGTTCGACACGCCAGGCTTCGCCGGCATGACCTTCTACGAGGTCAACGCGAAGTCCATCATCAATCGCGTGCCCGAGCAGTCCCGTGTGCCGTTCCGCTGGACGATAAACCCCTATCGAGGCTGCTCCCATGCATGTGCGTACTGCTTTGCTCGGAATACACATACATATCTAGATTTCGACGCAGGAAACGACTTCAATACTCGCGTCGTGGTCAAGGTCAACGCGCCGCAGCTCGCCCGGCGAGAGCTGACCGCTCCGAAGTGGCAGGGTGAGCACGTCGCGATGGGCACCAACGTGGACTGCTACCAGCGTGCCGAGGGCCGCTACAAGCTGATGCCGGGCATCATCGGCGCGCTGCGCGACGCGGCCAATCCGTTCTCGATCCTCACCAAGGGCACCTTGATCCTGCGGGACCTCGAACTGCTCGCCGATGCGGCTGAGGTGACTGACGTTGGCCTCAACGTCTCCGTCGGATTTGTCGATAAAGAGATTTCTCGCTCTGTCGAGCCGGGAACTCCGAGCCCGGCGCGGCGGCTCGACGTGTGCGCTGCGATCGCCGGCCGCGGCCTGCGGTGCGGTGTCCTCATGGGACCAGTGCTGCCGTTCCTCACCGATTCTCCCGCCCAGCTTGAGGCTGCCGTGCGGCTTGCCGCGGAAGCTGGTGCCGCGAATGTCAGCCCCATCGTGCTGCACTTGCGGCCGGGCGCCAGGGAGTGGTTCCTGCGCTGGCTCGGCGAGAACCACCCCGGCCTCGTCGCGAGGTACCGGGATCTCTACCGCGGTGGTGCCTACGCGCCCAAGGCGTACCAGCAGCAGGTAGCCGCGCAGGTTGCGGGGTTCGCGGCGCGCTACCGGATCGGCCGGGCAGGCCCGCGCGCGGCACGGCTCGTGCGGCCAGCCGGCCCTTCCGGTAAGCCTCCGAGAGCACCGGCCGCCGAGGTGCCGCAGGCCGTTCAGCTTCCGCTGTTGTAAGTTGCGGGCCGGGCCGTCGCGTCTCACTGTCCCCGGGGTGCGGGGGTCGTCCCCCGGGCCAACACTGCGCGGGGGTTCCGGGGGTCGTCCCCCGGGCCAACACTGCTCTCGCGCGCCGGCGGATAACCTTGACGGAAGCGCGCCTCATCCCGGGCGATGTCGCGGGCCACGAGAGGAGCCACGGTGCCGAGTTCGCCGCCGGCGGTTGCGCATCGCACGGCCGTCCGGCGACAGCACGGCGGGTCCGGTCCTGGGGCCGCTGACCTTGCTGCCATCGCCGTCGGCGGTGGCCTCGGCGGTGTTGCGCGGTACCTGCTGTCCACCGCCTTCCCGGCCGGTCATGGCTTCCCGTGGGCGATCTTCGCTGTCAACGCGTCCGGCTGCTTCTGCCTCGGACTGCTGATGATCTACCTGCTCGAGGTATGGCCGCCGCGCAGGTTTCTGCGTCCATTCCTTGCGGTCGGCCTGATCGGCGGGTACACAACGTTCTCTACCTACGCCGGCGGTGTCATGACGCTGCTGACAGGCCGCGCGCCGGCCCTGGCCGACGCGTATGCGCTGACGAGCGTCGCGGCCGGACTCGTCGCGGTCTGGCTCGGCCTGAAGGCGGGACGGACGGCGGCCGGGCTGACTCGCGGCTCGGGAGGCGGCCGGTGACACTGCAGGGGCCAGCCAGGCGCATCACCATCTTCATCGGCGAATCGGACCGCTTTCACCACAAACCGCTGTACGCGGAGATCGTGCACCGCGCGCATCAGAGCGGGATGGCGGGGGCCAGCGTGTTCCGCGGCCTGGAAGGCTTCGGCGCTTCGTCCCGCATCCACACAAGCAGGCTGCTGTCGCTCAGCGAGGACCTGCCGCTGGCGATCATCATCGTGGACACCGCGGAGCGCACGGATAAGTTCCTTGACGACATTGCGGAACTGGTCACCGGCGGACTGATCATCGTGGACGACGTGCACGTGCACACGTACGCGGGCGGCAGCCGCTAGTGCTGATTTTGGCAGTGCTGGCTGGCGGCATGCTCGGCGCACCCGCCAGGTACCTGGCAGATCGCGCCGTGCAGGCGAGGCACGACAGCGTGTTCCCATGGGGAACGTTCGCCGTGAACATGGCAGGCTCGGCGCTGCTCGGCTTCCTGCTCGGCGCGCAGCGGCACCTGGGCCTGTCCCCGGCGGTCTTCGCCTTGCTGGGCACGGGCTTCTGCGGCGGCCTGACCACCTTCTCCGCCTTCGGTTACGAGACGCTGCGCCTGCTGGAAGACGGCGCTATCGGGGAGGCCGGGATCAACGCGATCGGCAGCCTGGTGGTCGGGGTGCTGCTCGCGTGGCTCGGCTTCGTGCTCGCCGGGGCGTTGTTAGTGGGCGGCCGGGTGCCAGTCGGCCCGCGCAGGGGCGCACGTAGAGTGGAATGTCGTGGAAGAACGGGACGCTAACCAGGGAAGGTCCGCTCCGGATGGGCTGATTGTCCGGACAGTACGGACACCGGATCCCGGTGACTTGCTCGCGCGCCTTCCGGCGCCGGACGCTTCGGCCTGGGTGCACCAGGGGGACGGCGTTGTCGGCTGGGGCGAGGCCGCGCGGCTGGTTATCCCGGCCGGCACCGACCGCTTCGCCGCTGGCGAGAAGTGGCTCGCGGAGCTCTTCGACGGCGCCGAGGTCCGTGATGACGTGGGTGTCCCCGGGACCGGACCTATCGCCTTCGGCAGCTTCACCTTCGACCCCACCTCGGACGGCTCGGTCCTGATCGTTCCGCAGGTCGTGCTCGGCCGCCGGTCCGGCGTCACGTGGCAGACCACCTTCAGGGCCGCCAGCCTGCCGGATCGGGCCCTGGCCGGACCGCCCTCGGCGCCCTCTGAGGTCCGCTGGAGCGACGGCAGCCTGACCGCACTGCGATGGGAGGAGGCGGTTGCGGCCGCGGTCGCCCGGATCAAGGCCGGTGAGCTGCACAAGGTCGTGCTGGCGCGGGACGTCCTGGCGGACGCCTCCGACGACATCGACCCGCGGGTGCTGCTCACCCGGCTCGCGGCCCGCTCCCCGGACTGCTACACCTTCGCGTGCGCCGGGCTGGTAGGCGCGACACCCGAATTGCTGGTCCGCCGTGAGGGCAGGGCCGTCAGTTCCCTCGTGCTCGCCGGAACCTCTGGTCGTGGTGGCAGCACGGCCGACGACGAGGCGCTCAGCCGGGCGCTGCTGAACTCGGCGAAGAACGCCGAGGAGCACAGGTACTCCGTCGAGTCGGTACGTGACCTGCTCGCCCCGCTGTGCGCCGAGCTGCACGTCGACGCGGCCCCGTTCCTGCTGCGGATGGCGGACTACCAGCACCTGGCCACGGCAGTGTCGGGTGTGCTGGCCAAGGACGCGTCCGCGCTTGCGCTGGCGGCCTCGCTGCACCCCACGGCCGCGATCTGCGGGACGCCCACGGAGACGGCGCTCGAGTTGATCAGGGAACTGGAAGGGATGGACCGGGGGCGCTACTCCGGCCCAGTCGGTTGGGTCGACGCCCGCGGCAACGGCGAGTGGGGCATCGCGCTGCGCTGCGGGGAGGTCAGCGGGCGGCGTGCCCGGCTGTTTGCCGGGAACGGCATCGTGGCCGGATCGCTGCCCGACGCCGAGCTCGCCGAGACGGAGACGAAGTTCCGGCCGATGCGCCGGGCGCTGGAGGGCTAGCCGGGCGGCAGCGCGGCTGCTCGACGGCGACGCCCCGTCATACCCTGGACTGAGGCCGAGGAGGCAGCGATGGAGTTCGAGGACATCCTGGTGCAGCGGTCCGGCGACTACGCGACGATCACGATGAATCGTCCCGAGCGGCGCAACGCCTTGTCACTGCGGCACATGCGCGAGCTGATCGCAGCGTTCACGCAAGTCGGTAGCGGCGACGCGATGGGCATCGTGCTAGCGGGTAACGGACCTGTCTTCAGCGCCGGGCACGATTTCTCCGACGTGGCCGATGCCGATCTCGCGGCCGTCCGGTCGCTGCTGATGACCTGCACCGAGCTGATGAACCTGATGCAGCAGGTGCCCCAGCCGGTCGTGGCGCGGGTGCACGGGCTGGCCACCGCGGCGGGCTGCCAGCTCGTCGCCGCCGCCGACCTCGCGGTAGCGAGCGAGGACGCCGGGTTCGCCGCCCCCGGCGGCAAAGGCGGCTGGTTCTGCCACACGCCGATGGTGGCCATAGCCAGGAACGTGGGGCGCAAGCGGGCAGCGGAAATGGCGCTGTCCGGCGACGTGATCGACGCGCCGACCGCGCTCGACTGGGGGCTGGTCAACCGGGTGGTGCCCGCCGCGCAGCTGGACTCCGCGACCATGGACCTGCTGGACCGGGTTACGCGCGGATCTGCGGAGAGCAAGGGCATCGGCAAGCAGGCGCTGTACGCGCAGATCGACCTGGATCAGCCCAAGGCCTATGCCTATGCGGTGGAGGTAATGGCCGCGACCAGTCAGCTCCCTGACGCGCGCGAGGGCATGCACGCATTCCTGGAGAAGCGCAAGCCACAGTGGCGCCGCGGCCGGCCGTAGCTGACGCTGCGAGCCGGGGGCGCCCCCTCGATCCCCGCTGCTGCGGAAGGAGATCGGGATGGACGCGCTGCTCCGGCAGGCGCTCACCGAGGTGCTGCGTGACCTGCAGAACACCAGTGGCCCCATACCCGAGGTGCGCGACCGGCCGTTTGATTACGACGACGATCGGGCCACGGCCATGGTGTACTCCGCGGCCGGTTTCGGTCGGGGCGTGTCCGCTTACCGGCACAACACGCCCGCCGAGCGGCTCGCCTCGGTCGCTGACCAGGTGCAGGAGTGGGCGGTGGAGGCCCTGTGGACGGCGGCTCGCCCGGCCACCTGGCCGGAGTGCCCGCAGCATCCGGATGCTCATCCCCTGTCGGCGGTGGCGCGGGGTGGCCGGGCCGAGTGGATCTGCCCGGTGAGCGGGCGCGCGGTTGGCGAGATCGGCAGGCTGTCTGCCCGCGCTGTCAGCTAGTCAGGATCGTTCAGGTTCTGAAGTGCGGCCGCGCACGCTTCGCGGAGAGCGCTGCGCAGCTTGGCTCCGTCGGCGCGGTCGGTGCGCACCTCGACCAGCCGCAGGCCCGATCCGGGCACCGCCCCGCGCAAGTCCGCCAGGCTGTGGGCGCGGTGGTAACGCAGCCCCGCGGCAGCGGCCAGAGCACGGAGGTCGGCGCCGTGCGGGGTGCCGAATACGCGCTCGAACGACTCAGGGAAAGCGGCCTGCTCGAGTGTCGAGAAGATGCCGCCACCGTCGTTGTTGACCACCACGAGGCACAGGTCGGGCCGGGGCTCGGCCGGACCGAGGACGAGTCCGGGGGCATCGTGCAGCAGTGCCAGGTCGCCGAGCAGCGCTACCGCGGCCCCGCCCCCGGCAGCCTGGTGCGCGAGTGCGGCGCCGATCGCGGAGGACACCAGGCCGTCGATCCCGCTGGCCCCGCGGCTGGCCAGGACGCGCACGTCGGAGCGCGGCAGCATGTGCCGGTCCAGATCCCTGGCCGGCATGCTGGAGGCAACCCAGAGCAAGCCACCGGGCGGCACGTGAGCCGCTAGCTCGCGGGCAACGAGTGGTTCACTCAGTCCGCCAGCGGCGAGGACGCGGTCCGCCGCGCGCCGGACGGCCTGGTCGGCGGCCTGCCACGAGTCCAGCCAGGTGGCGGACGCCCCGGCGTGCCGCAGCAGCACGCGCCCGGTCACATCCGTGGCCGTGCGGGCCGGGTCTGACCAGCGGCCCGGTCCCTGGGCCAGCACCACGTGCCGTGCCGCCCCGCCCCGGCGCAGTAGCGCCAGCTGGCCGCGGGACAGGCCGGGCCTGCCCGCGGAGACGATCACGTCCGGCACGTGCGCCGCAGTGAACGGCAGGCAGTCGAGCAGGAACTGGTACGAGGCGAGCGCGGCTGGTCCGTGCCGCGCACCCGAAGATGGCTCGGCGAGCAGCGGCCAGCCTGCCAGCTCAGCGAGGGCAACGGCCGCCGCCGGATCGGCCGTGCCGTCGCCGCAGACCACCACGCCGCGCTCGGTCCAGTCCAGCTCGAGTTCGGGCAGCCCCGACGTGCCGGCCGCCGCGAACCGGATCCACGGCGCCCCGCCAGGTCTCCCGTCCAGAGGCTCGCACCAGCCACTGTCTGCGGCAGCGCCCGCGTCGGCGAGTCCTGGCACCAGCGGTTCGCGCAGCGGCAGGTTCAGGTGCACGGGCCCGGGCCAGGCTGCGACGTTCCCCGCTGCGGCAGACCAGGCGCGGCACGCGAGCGAGCGCCAGTACGCCGCCTGCCCCGGCCGGTTCTCCGGCACACCTGCCTCGCAGAACAGCCGAACCGCATCGCCGTAGAGCTTGACCTGGTCGATCGTCTGGTTGGCACCGGTGCCGCGCAACTCTGGCGGCCGGTCGGCGGTGAGCACGAGCAACGGCACGCCGGACTCGTCGGCCTCCACGACAGCGGCGTGCAGGTGCGCGGCTGCCGTGCCGGAGGTGCACACGACGGCGGCGGGACGGCCGCCCGACTTTGCCAGCCCGAGCGCCAGGAAGCCGGCCGCACGCTCGTCGACTCGCACGTGCAGCCGCAGTGCGGAGCCCGGCTGAGACGCGGCAGCGTGCAGCGCCATCGCCAGCGGCGCACTGCGCGATCCCGGGGCAATGACGACGTCGCGGAGCCCGCACCGGACGAGCTCGTCCGACAGCACGGTCGCGAACGCGGTCGACGGGTTCACTGCGTAATCACGATCAGGCCAGGTACTGCGCCGCGGCGAGCATCCTGGCCCGCCACGGCTCCGGATCTGCTTCCCACTTCGCCAGCTGCGCCTCGTCGACGATGGCGGGCCGGACCGGGAGCGATCCGGACGAGGCCGCCAGCGGGTCGGCCGTGACGTCACCGGCCAGCAGGCTCATCGTGGCCAGGCCGCACGCATAGTCCAGCGACGGGAGCGCAGCCGCGAGCGCGATCCCGGCCGCGAGGCCAACGGAGGACTCGATGGCGCTGGACACGACCACCGGAAGGCCACAGGCGTCAGCGACAGCGAGCGCGGAGCGGACGCCGCCGAGTGGCTGCGCCTTGAGCACCACGATGTCGGCTGCCCCGGCGGCGCGCACGGCGAGCGGGTCCTCGGCGCGGCGGATCGACTCGTCCGCTGCCACCGGCACGTCCACCCGGCGGCGCACTGTGGCAAGTTCGGCGAGGGTCGCGCACGGCTGCTCGGCGTACTCCAGGCCGAACCGCGACAGTGCCGTCAGCATGCCGATGGCAGTATCTGTATCCCAGCCGCCGTTCGCGTCGACCCGCACCTTGCCGGAAGGGCCGATGGCATCCCGGACCGCCTCGACCCGGTCAACATCGGCGGAGCCAGGCTGACCTGGTTCGGCGACCTTCACCTTCGCCGTGCGACAGCCGGACGCCGCGACGATCGCGTGTGCCTTGTCGGGCCCGACGGCGGGAACCGTCACGTTGACTGGCACGCTGTATCGGGCTGGCGCGGGCCAGCCCAGCAACGCCGCCTCGAGCGTGCAGCCGAGCCACCGGGCGCACTCGCGCGGTCCGTACTCGGGGAACGGGGAGAACTCGGCCCAGCCTGCCGCCCCGCGCAGCAGCGCACCCTGCCGCAGCGTCGTGCCACGGAACTTCACCGGCATCGGGATCGCGAACGCTCGCAGCGTCGGCAGCAGGCCGGTGAGGTCCGCGCCGGTCAGGCCGGTCGCTGCGGTCACGGGCGGCGCGGGAATCTGGAGAAGTCAGGGGCGCGCTTGGCGACGTAGGCGTCCCGGCCCTCCTGCGCCTCCTCGCTCATGTAGAAGAGCATGGTTGCGTCGCCGGCGAACTGCTGCATGCCGGCGGCGCCGTCCGTCACCGCGTTGAGCGCGCCCTTGAGCATGCGCAGCGCCGTCGGTGACTTGGTGAGCATTTCGCGTGCCCAGCCGACCGTCTCCTCCTCCAGCTTGTCGAGCGGCACGACCGCGTTGACAAGCCCCATGGCCAGCGCTTCCTGAGCGTTGTACTGGCGGCACAGATACCAGATCTCGCGCGCCTTCTTCAGCCCGACGGTCGCGGCGAGCAGCGAGCAGCCGTATCCGCCGTCGAACGAGCCAACCTTCGGCCCGGTCTGGCCGAACACCGCGTTGTCCGCGGCGATCGTCAGGTCGCAGCACACGTGCAGCACATGCCCCCCGCCGATCGCGTAGCCGGCCACCATGGCGATCACCGGCTTGGGCGTCCGGCGGATCTGCACCTGCAGGTCCAGCACGTTGAGCCGGCCAACGCCCGCGGGGTCGAGGTAGCCGTCGTCACCGCGGACACGCTGGTCACCACCGGAGCAAAAGGCCTTCTCCCCCGCACCGGTCAGGATGATGACGCCGATCTCAGGATTGTCCCTGGCCACGTTGAACGCGTGCGACAGTTCGAACAGCGTCGTCGGCCGGAACGCGTTGCGGACCTCCGGCCTGTTGATCGTGATCTTGGCGATGCCTTCGGCGGTCTCGTAGATGATGTCCGTGTAGTCCTGCCCGTTCGCCGGACCCATTGACTTCCAGTCGACCACCGCTCACCCTTTCGTGTCTGCCAGATCTGCCGCCATTAACCTTACGACCGTGGATTCGCGGCCCTTGCATGCGGTGCTGCTGCCCCCGTCCGCGGGAGAGCGCATGCTGTCCGCGCTGGCGGACGCCCTCGATGGTTCGGGTCCCGCGATCCTGCCGCTCGACCCGTCGCTCCCCGCGCCGGCCCTGGAAGCTGCTCTCCGCGCGTTTACTCCGTCCGCTATCGAGACCATAGAGGGAACGAGCCCGTCCGGGTATCCCGCCGCACCGCAGGCGGGTCAGGTCGGCGCGGATGTCGCGGTCGTGATCGCGACGTCTGGCTCGACCGGAGTGCCGAAGGGGGTGCAGCTCACAGCGTCGGCGCTGACCGCGTCTGCGGCGGCATCGCTGCGCCGGATCGGCGCGCAGCCGGGCGACCGGTGGCTGTGCTGCCTGCCGACCTTCCACATCTCCGGGATCGGCGTGCTCGTGCGGTCCCTGCTCAGCGGCTCCGATCCGGTCATCACCGGGCAGCTGAGCCCCGACCTGATCGCCGCCAGCGGCTGCGTGCACGTGTCGCTGGTGCCCACCCAAATGCGCAGGCTGCTGGAGGCCGGCTGCCGCCCCGGCCCGGTCAAGACCGTCCTGCTGGGCGGGGCGGCCACGTCGGCAGGCCTGGTGGCTGACGCGCGCGAGGCGGGCTGGCGGATCGTCACGACGTACGGCATGAGTGAGACGTGCGGGGGGTGCGTCTACGACGGCGTGCCGCTTGATGGCGTATCGGTGGCGACCGACACTGACGGCCGGATCAGCATCGGCGGGCCAGTCCTGTTTTCCGGTTACCGGCTGCGGCCAGACCTGACCAAGGCCGTGCTGCGGGACGGCTGGTTCCGTACGGCGGATCTCGGCGAGCTACGCGACGACGGGCAGCTGGTCGTCCGCGGGCGCGCCGACGACGTGATCAACTCTGGTGGCGAGAAGGTGGTGCCCGGCGAGGTCGAAGCGGTGCTGGGAACCAGCGAGTACGTGGCCGACGTTGTCGTCGTTGGAGTGCCTGACCCGGAGTGGGGAGAGCTGGTCACCGCGTTCGTGATCCCGGCTGACGCCGCACGGCCGCCGGATCTCGGACGCCTCAGGGCAAATGTCCGGGAGGCCCTGTCTGCGCGGGCAGCGCCCAGGAAACTAGTCGTTGTGCCAGAATTTCCGTTGCTGGCATCCGGGAAGCCTGACAGGGCCGCGCTACGGGCTCTGGCGGCCGGCGACGGTTGATGCGCGGCTGCTGATTGTGTGCACAGCGTCACAACACGAGGTTCCCATGGGCGTGCAACAGCCACACGGGAACATTTAGCCGTCCTGTGCGTTACAAGATAGTGCCTGCGGTTGACACTGCCAAGTCCGCCCGGGTCCCCGCCGAAGACAAAGCGCGCCTTCGAGGCGCGATGACCAGCGCATGCCTGATATGCGCCCACGAAGGGAGGTCTCATGCCGAGGACAGCGACTG
>JASHTT010000227.1 GCA_030040415.1 Streptosporangiaceae bacterium
AGCCGACGACGAAGCCGAGCGGCTCGAAGCCGGCCTCACCGAGCAGCACGTACTCCGACACCGACAGGTCAGAGGTGAACACGCCGGATGGGTCGGCGCCGGCCGTCAGCGCGAGCCGAGCGTCGGCCGCCTCCGGTTCCCACGTCGCGCCGCCTTGTTGCTGGCCCTGAAAAGCCATTGATTTGCTCCCGCGGGCAGGTGCTTGATCAGCGGTCAGCGGTCAGCCTACTGCCGTCGGTGCTTCCCGGTCTGCTCCGCTGCGGAAGGTGACGGCTCGACCGAGATGTCGACGTGGTTGCTGAGCTGGCTGGCTTGCGCGTACATCTCGTAGGCGCGCAGGTCGGCATCGGTCAGGGGGGGCGGATCGAGGCTGCGCGGGTACAGCTTCCGCACCCGCACCACGTTCAGCTCTGCGACGTACAGCGTGATCTGGGCCTGCAAGTAGAACCACGCGAGCAGGCCGAGCACCACGCTGAACACGCCGTAGGCAGAGGTGGTCCGCAGCTCGTGGGCGACGAAGTAGCCGCCGAGTAGCTGCAGTATCTGCCAGGCGACGGCGGCGAGGATCGCGGACAGCCGCAGGTCGCGGGTGGCGACTTCACGCGCCGCGGCGAGCCTGAAGCCGACCCAGAACAGCACGACGTTGAGCACCAGCGAGACCGCGATCGCGGCAACGCGCGCGAACACGCCACCGAGGTGACCGGTGCCGCCCGCGTAGCTCGACAGGGTGATCGTGGCGATCTGGCCCGGCCCGATCACGCCGATGAGCCCTAGGCTGCGCAGGAGCGCCCAACCGAACTTCGGCCGGCGCAGCTGGGGTACCTCCCAGACCGAGTTCACCGCGTTCTGCATGGCGTTTGCCACGCCGCGAGCGCCGAACAAGGTGAGCACCGCGCCGATGACCAGCGCCTCTCCGGTCTCGCTGAGCCGGTGGACGTTCCGTTCCAGTTCAGGACCGATCACCGGATATTGCCGCAGCGCCGAGCTGAGCAGCTGGTGGCGCAGCGCCGGGTCGTCGCGCACCACGATGTCCAGGATCGTGACGCCGACGAGGAGAAGCGGGAAGAGCGAGGCGAACGCGAAGTAGGCGATCAGCCCGGCCAGGTTGCCCGCCCGGTCATCGCCGAACTTCTTCCAGGTGGCAAACGCCACAGCCAGCGGGGTGCTGCGCCGCTGCAGCCGGTCGGCGGCGCTCACCAGCCGCCGAGGCTGGCGGAGCAGCTCACCAGCGCGAGGGGGACGGGTTTCCGCGTTCATGGTCGCCGCAATACCCCGGCTAGGCGCAGCTACGCTGCGTGGGGTCCCTCAGGGCCGCCGGGCCCGCACGAAAATCGAGACTCCCGGCAGCGACTTCACCGGCAGGTACCGCTCGGTGATGATGATCGTGTTCAGCACGGCGTTCTGCAGGCGCGGAACCTCGCCCAGGTCGCTCTCGGTCGACGAACCCCGGTGCAGCTTGACGACCGGACGCAGCAGCACGTTCCAGCTCCACATGCTGTCGATGACCAGGCCGGACTTCTCGATCAGGTCGGTGAGCGAGGCGCGGCTGTAGCGCCGGACGTGGCCAACCGCCTCGTCGTGGGCTGACCAGAGCGCCATGTCGCAGGGCACCGAGACCAGCGCGGTACCGCCAGGCTTCAGCACGCGGCAGATCTCGGCGGCGGCGAGGTGGTCCTCTTCGATGTGCTCGAGCACGTCCATGGCGGTGACCAGGTCCAGCGCCTCGGACCGCAGCGGCAGCTCCCTGCCGTCGGCCCGCATGGCCTCGATGCCGCGGGTCCGGCCCAGGGCCACCGCGGTCGGCGAGTAGTCCAGCGCCAGCGCGTGCCAGCCGTGCTTGCGCAGGACCCCGGTGTTGCCGCCGGCCGCCGCCCCGATGTCCAGCGCGCGGCCTGGGCGGTTTATCCGGCGCAGCTCACGGCTCACTATGTCGCGCCGCTCCCGGTACCACCAGTGGCGCGGCTCGACGGCCGCGAGCAGCTCTATCTCGTCGGACTCCATGGCCGGCCCAATCTACCGCATGCCGCGGCGCGAGGCGCTGGCTGCAGCCTCGCAGAAAAAGGGCAAGGCGGGCAGCACCAGCGGCAGGCCCGGCCGCCCGGACTCAGCCGACCAGGAAGGACCGCCGCCACATCGTCATGCCAGGCGCCCCGACCAGCCCGTTCTCCGACAGGAAGGCGACTATCTTCTCGCCGCTGTAGCGCAGGGCCTCCTGATGGTAGGGATTCGCCAGCGCGGCCTTCCGCGCCGTCCGGGGGTCCAGGCCGACGGAGCTGTACACACGCGGGTTGATCAGGCTGCGCGACACGATGAGCGCGAACCTGCCGAGCACGGCCCGGTGGTACGGCAGCTCCGCGCGGGGCGTCGCCGCGACGGCGCGCGGCAGTTCGGCGCGGGCGAACGAGATGTGCCGGGCCTCCTCGATGATGAGGATGCGGTTCACCATCCGCATCATCGGCTGGATCGACTCGTCGTTGGCCTGCTCGCGCTGGACCCGGTCGGGGATCTCCTCGCCGAGCAGGATCGCGCCCCACATGGCGGGGCCGGTCGCGATCGCGGGCACGAGGTCGCCTAGCCTCTGGATCCTGGCAGGCGGCCCGTATCGCGGCGTGCCCATCCGCTCGATCATCCGGGCGAACATCGTCGAGTGCCGGCACTCCTCGCCCAGTTCGGTCAGCGCGTACTGGATGTGCCTGCTCATCGGGTCGCCCTTGTAGGCAATCTTCGCCAGGATCCGCATCAGCATCGACTCCAGCCAGATGCCCGTGCTCGCCACGCTGGCCGCCTCGTGCTTGCCGAGCTCCAGCCGCTGCTCGGGGCTGAGTTGCTCCCACAGCGCCGTCCCGTACAGGGAGCAGCGATGGTCGAGTATGAATCGCTTGCCCGGCTCCAGCGGCGCTGACCAGTCGATCTCGATCTCCGGGTCGAAGCTGCGCGCCGCGGTCGATCGCAGCAGCCGGTCGGCGACGCTCTCCCGCAGTTCGGCCGGCTCGTTACCCGTCTCGCCGTTCATCGTCTGCGTCACGGCGCCCTCCGTTTCTCGCCGCCTTAACATACGACTTGAAGTAACAGTTACTTCTGGTAGCATCTATCACGTGAGCAAGCAAGTCAAGAGGGAACGGGAACGGCAGAGCCTGGCGCCGGTGCAGTCGAGCCCGGCCGCGGCCAATCAGGTTCCGGCCGGCCCGCCCGCAGACGGCCGCAGCGATCGCTGGCGCGCGCACCGAAAGCAGCGGCGTGCCGAGTTCGTGCAGGCCGCGATGCGCGTGCTGGCGCGCGTGGGACCGGATCTGCCAATGGACGCGGTGGCCGCGGAGGCGGGCGTGACCAAGCCGGTGCTGTACCGCTACTTCGCCGACAAGGCGGCGCTGGTGGATGCGATCGGCGAGGCGAGTTCTCAGCTGCTGCTCGACCGGCTGGTCCCGGTCATGCGCTCGGCGAGCCCGCCGCTGCAACGGATCAGGGACGCTGTCGGCGCCTACTTCGCCGTCATCGACGAGTTCCCGAATGTCTACTGGCTGCTTGCCCGGCGGCCTGGCGTCGAGGGAACGTCGGCCGTCAGCAGCGATCCCGTGCAGCGGGACAAGGAATACATCGCCACCACCCTGACCGCGATCCTCGGCGACTACCTGCGCGTCTTCGGACTCGATTCGGGCGCGGCAGAGCCGTGGGCCTACGGGATCACCGGCCTGGTACAAAGCACGGGTGAGTGGTGGCTGCTGCGGCGGTCCATGAGCCGCGTGCACGTGGTCGAGTACGTGACCCAGCTGATCTGGGCGGCGCTGTCCGGCGTGGTGCGCGAGGCC
>JASHTT010000228.1 GCA_030040415.1 Streptosporangiaceae bacterium
CGGCTCATGACTCCCGCAGCCCAGCAACGCCTGTCCGAACGCCTGGAACTGGCGGCGGTTGCGCGCAAGCCAGCCGAATGGGTCCTGCTCGGCGGATGCGTTTTCGTTGTCGTTGCAGCCGTGGTCAGCGTCCTTGCCGGCAACGTCATCATCGGTGTTCTGCTGGGCGCACTTGTCGGCTGGCTCGGCATGCGGATGCTACTGAGTTTCCTGATCCGGAGGCGTCGCAGCGCATTCGCCGAGCAACTGCCGGACCTCTTGCAGCTTCTTGCCAGCTCACTTCAGTCGGGTTTCTCACTGCCTCAGGCCCTCGACGCGGTAACGAGCGAGACTGGCCAGCCCGCCGGCGGCGAGTTCGCCCGCGCCCTGACGGAAGCCCGGCTCGGAGCCGACCTTGAGGGCTGCCTGGAGACAATCGCGGACCGAATGGAGTCTGACGACCTGCGGTGGCTGGTCATGGCCATTCGCATTCAGCGGGGCATCGGCGGCAATCTTGCCGAGGTTGTGACGACCATCGTAAGCACGATCAGGGAGCGCGCGTACCTTCGCAGGCAGGTGATTGCGTTGAGCGCAGAGGGGCGGTTGTCTGCCTATGTTCTCATCGCACTGCCGCTGGCAATTGGCGCCTTCCTGTTTATCACCAGACCCAACTATATGCGCCCGCTCTACACGACCCATACGGGCCAGTTCATGCTTGCCGGAGCCGCCGTGCTGCTGGTGCTTGGCGCGCTAATAATGCGCCAGCTGATAAAAGTGGAGTACTAGGGTGTCTGCTTCTGGGCTGCTATACGGCGGGATCGCGGCGCTCGTGCTCGCGGTCTTTGCGCTGTTGGCCGCCACGATGCCAAGAGCGCACGGAAAGCCCGGCGTGACCCGAGCGCTTGCCGCAATTGACCGGCGCTACAGCCGCCATGCCGGCACCGACGGCCGGGGCAGCGGCGCCGACCCCTTCAAGTTGCCGGTCTGGCTGCCGGATATGGCCGCTCGCCTGTCTCCGGCCAGCGCTCGCAGTTCCCTGCAGCGCAGACTGGACGTCGCAGGTAACCCGGGCGGCTGGACGCCTGACCGCGTGCTGACAAGCAAGATAATCGGCCTGGTCGTGCTCGGCTCGATCGGCGCTGCGTTTGCGCTACGGCACCCGGCGTTGCTCATCCTGACCGGCAGCGTCGGCGCGATGGCGGGCTTTTTCCTGCCCGACGTGCTCCTGTACAACGCAGGGCTGAGGAGGCAGCAGCAGCTCGCGGTCTCCTTGCCAGAGGCGTTGGACCTGCTCACTATCTGCGTGGAGGCCGGCCTCGGTTTTGATGCCGCACTCGCGCACGTCGCCCGCAACCTCAAGGGACCGTTGCCGGCAGAATTCGCTCGCGTGCTGCAGGAGATGCAGATCGGCAAGTCGCGCGCCGAGGCAATGCGCGCACTGGCCGAGCGCTCGAGCGTGCCAGAGTTGCGGGCTTTCGTCTCGGCCCTGACTCAGTCCGCAGAGCTAGGCATTCCGGTTGCCAGCGTGCTGCGCGAGCAAGCCAGGGAAATGCGGGTTCGGCGCCGTCAGCGAGCCGAGGCGCAAGCCCAGAAGATCCCGGTGAAGATGACGTTCCCGCTGGTTGGCTGCCTGCTCCCGGCCATGTTCGTGATCGTCTTGGGCGCAGGGATCATCGACATCGTTCATTCGCTCTTTCACCTGGTCAAGTAGGAGGCGCTGTGGCACTAAGAGGTGCGGCAGACGACGGATCCGGCGCGCCGCTATCGCGACGGACGCCAGGTGCAGCTCATAGAGGTCCTGGTAAGCCGATCAGGCCGGTCCTCCCGGATTCGGTGCTGAGCCGCATGAAGGCAGCGGTCGACGCCGAGCATGTGGCGAATCAAGGGGGATCCCACGACCCGGACACGGAGCCTTTGCCGCGAGTGACAGTATCCGGGCTACCGAGCGAGCGCGGCGCGAAGCGGCATCCAAGCCCGTCCGGCGTGGGCCCGGATTCTGAGGTGCCACCCGACGACGCGGCGAAGTCCGGCGGCGCCGCCGGGCCACCCCGTTCCGCCGATGAGCAACCGCGCGCCGAAGAGCAGCGGCATGCCGAGCAGCCGCTACGCGTAGCGAAGGCATTGCGCGCGGTGGAGCCGGACTCGCTGCGAGCCGTCGAGCAAGAGCCATTGGCCTCTGTGGTGCCGCCAGCCCCGACGGAGTCCGACGATCCAGCCGAGCAGGACGACTGGCCACCGGGTTTCAAGCAAGAGCACGCCCCGAGGGCGGCGTTTGCTGCCACGCATGATGCTGGGCCGACTCCGGGCTCGATCGGCTGGCTGTGGCCAGAGGAAACGGCGACGCGAGGAGGCGGCGGGCGGTGGCGGCCCCCTGGCTCCCGGCGCTATCGCGCTGTAGCGCTCGCGGCGGCCGGAGCCATTATTTTGGGTGGCGCAGGCGTGGCTGTGGGGCTGTCCCTACATGCCCACGCTGTCCCAGTTGCCGACCGCGAGTCGAGGCCCAAGGCGACTGCCCGGCCGTCCGCTACCCCAGCCGCGACTCACTCGGTCGCCCCAGCTACTCCTGCGCCGGACAGTGGGCTGGCTCTAAGCACCGCGGCGGCAGCGACGTGGATTACGCAGCAGGTCGCTCCCGGGACGTACGTCGCGTGCGACGCCAAAACGTGCGCCGCACTGACGGCAAGCGGGTTTCCTGCATACCAGGAGGTTCAGATCGGGCTGGGCTCGCAATCACTGGGGAACGCCAGCATGGTTGTCATGACGCCGGAGCTCCACACCTTCTTTAGCGTGGTCAATCCAAGCCTCGGTGGCGACGTCACTCCCGTCACCCTGGCCAGCTTCGGCCAGGTCAGCATCCAGATGATCAGTCCGGATGGAGCGAGCGCCTTCGAGGCCGCGCTGAGCCAAGATGTGCAGGCGCGGATGCAACTCGGTGAGCAGCTGCTGAACAGCGGCCAGGTTGAGACGTCTCCGATGGCCGAAAGCGAACTCGCCGCCGGGGAGGTCGACTCTCGCCTGTTGCTCGCCCTGCAGGCCCTCGCCGCTCAGCAGCCGATCGATGTCCTGGCCTTTACCGACTCTGGCCCTGGGGCGAGTCAGGGTATTCCGTTCCGAGCGGTCGACCTGGCGGTGACAGACCCGGCCTCCGGGTTGACAGCTGCGCAGTACCTGCATTCGTTGGCCCAGCTGCTGAACGCGCACGCTAATTTCCCCGCTTACACCAAGGCCACGCCAGTCATGCTGCCCGACGGCCAGCGGGCGGCGCAGATCGAGTACGCGGCGCCTAGCCCGCTGGGTCTGCTCACCTCTTGATGGATGGTCAACAGCCCGGATCTTCCGCGCGCACTACAAGCTGGAGGGCGACGGCGAGGAGGCTATCGTCCTCGTCAACGGCCTGGGAGCCTCCGCGACGCAGTACAAGGTCAGTGGCGCGAGTTCCTGGACCGCGGGGCCGTCTGTCGGAGCGAACGTCACGTCGGTCACGGTCGGCGGGCTGAGCCCCAGCACGAACTACATCTTCCAGGTCGGCGCGGCGAACTCGGCCGGCACTCACTGGTCGGCGTATGCGTACGGCAAGACGGCGGCGGCATCACCACCGCCCGCCTACAACACCGGCGTCGAGGTCACCGTCGTCAGCCAGGCCACGGGCGGCGTGTCCGGGCACACCGGCCCGGGCAACTCCTACCCCGCTGGCCCGACGCACCCGGCCAACTCGCCGATCTGGATCGTGTGTTACGTCAACGGCCAGTCGATCACCGGCCCGTACGGCACGGAGAGCGTCTGGGACCTGGGCGATGACGGCTACTACTACGCCGACGCGTGGCTGTGGACGGGCTCCAACAGCCCGGTCGTGCCGCAGTGCGACCTGAAGACCGTGACCGTCGTCAGCCAGGCCACGGGCGGCGACTCCGGGCACACCGGCCCCAGCAACTCCTACGCAGCCGGCCCGACACACGCGGCGGGCTCGGCCATCCAGATCGCCTGCTACGTGACCGGCGAGTCGATCACGGGCCCGTACGGCACCGAAAACATCTGGGACCTCGGAACTGACGGCTACTACTACGCAGACGCCTGGCTCTGGACCGGCAGCAACGGCCCGGTAGTGCCCGCCTGTTAGGAGCCGGCCAACTTCCGCCGGCCACTGAGGCGGGCAGGCCGGTTCAAGCCTGGCCTGCCCGCCTCATTTCCAGACCACTCTCAGGCTGCGGTGGTCCTTGCGACGGCGCGTTAAACGGGGCGGTGACACCCGGCGCGCTGTCATCGGGTTCGGCTGGCCAGCCGTTGTCCGCGCCGGGTGCGCTGAGACCTGCGATCTCGACCTTGTCCTAGTCGATACCAGGCCGGTCGAGGCGGAAGCCGACCGGCGCAGTCCCGCTACCGCATCAGGGCTGGATGTTCTCCAGGTCCGCTAGCAGACTGGGGTGGCTTGGCTGCCAGCCGAGCTCCTGCCGGGTGTGGGCACTTGATGAGGGCTGGTCGGCCGCGAAGATCGGACCGAGTACGCCGAAGGTCTCTTGCGGCAGCGCTTCGACCGGGAGCCCCAGCCGCCGGCCGATGACCGTCGCAATGTCACGCACGGCGTCCCCCTCGTCGCCGACGGCGTGCCACGCGGACCCGGCCGGAGCATTCTCCAGCGCCAGCCGGAACAGCACGGCCGCGTCAAGCGCGTGGACGGCCGGCCAGCGCTGGGCGCCGTCGCCCGGATAGCCCGACACTCCGCTGCGGCGTGCCATCTCCGTCAGCAGGCCGGCGAAGCCACCCCTGCCCTCGTTGTGGACCGTGCGCGGCAAGCGGATGGCCCCGCTCCGGACTCCGCGCGAGGCCAGGTCCAGCACCGCGGTGACAGAGCGGCTGCGACCGCCGACCGGGCCGTCGGTCGGCAGCGGGTCTGCCTCAGTGGAGGCGCGGCCCGGCACGTAGGGCGTGCCCGAGGCCGTGATGAACGGGCGGTCGCTGTCGGTGAGTTCCTCGCCCATGGCGGCAAGCGCAGCGCCCTCCTCGGCGACCGCTGCGCCGAGGGCGGCCGGGCTGCTGAAGTCGTTGGCGAAGGCCAGATGTATCACCCCGTCAGTGCTAGCGGCGGCGGCGCGGAGCGTGACTAGGTCGGCGAGGTCGCCGCGGATGGGCTCTGCGCCAGC
>JASHTT010000229.1 GCA_030040415.1 Streptosporangiaceae bacterium
AGTTGCAGGTAATTCACGCCGATCCGGTGCCGGTGCGTGTCCGGGTAGGAGAACAGCCGGCCCTGCAGCATCTTGTCCGGTGACGGTGCCACGCCCGGGACCATGTTCGCCGGCTCGAACGCTGCCTGCTCGATCTCGGCGAAGTAGTCCGCCGGGTTCCGGTTGAGCGTGAACCTGCCGATGGTGATCGGCGGGTAGTCGGCGTGCGGCCACACCTTGGTGAGGTCGAACGGGTTGAACCGGTAGTCGGCCGCTTCCTCGAACGGCATGACCTGGACCTCGAGCCGCCAGGACGGATGGTCGCCCTTCTTGATCGCGCCGTACAGGTCGCGGAGGTGGAAGTCGCGGTCCTGCGCGGTCATCGCCGCGGCTTCGTCGCGGGTGAAGTTCCTGATGCCCTGCTCGGTCTTGAAGTGGTACTTGACCCAGAACTTCTCGCCGCCCGCGTTGTACCACATGAAGGTGTGGCTGCCGTATCCATTCATGTTCCGCCAGGTATAGGGCGTGCCGCGGTCTGACATCAGGAACGTCACCTGATGGGCAGACTCGGGCGATAGCGTCCAGAAGTCCCACTGCATGTTGTTGTCATGCAGGTGGGTATCCGAACGCCGCTTCTGGCTGTGGATGAAGTCCTGGAACTTCTGCGGGTCGCGGACGAAGAAGATCGGCGTGTTGTTGCCGACGAGGTCGTAGTTGCCGTCCTCGGTATAGAACTTCATCGCGAAGCCGCGCGGGTCCCGCACGGTGTCCGGGAATCCGAGCTCGCCCGCCACGGTAGAGAAGCGGATGACCATGTCGGTCCGCTTGCCCTTGGCGAACAGCTTGGCCTTGGTGTACTGGCTCACGTCCTCGGTGATCTCGAGCACCCCATAGGCACCGCCGCCCTTGGCGTGCACCACGCGTTCCGGCACACGTTCCCGGTTGAACTGCGCCATCTTCTGCACCAGATAGTGGTCCTGCAGCAGCAGCGGGCCGTTGGTGCCGACGGACTGGGAGAATTCATCGCTCGGCGCCGGGATCCCCGCGTCGGTCGTCGTCACTCGGCGGTTCTTCGTCATGTCACTTCTCCTCGGTGCGCCTTGGCCGCCCGGAACGCCCCGGCCGCCCGGAGGGCTAACCCGATACAGCTGACCGGAGATTTGGCGTGGCCGGCAGTTCACACGGCCCGGGCGGCCTCAGACACCCGGCATACCCACTACCCGGCGGCCCGACTCGGCCGGGCGGCGGCAAGTCAGCCTCGTCTTGGCGGGCGGTCTCGGCCCGCCTTAGCCGCCTTGGCCCGCGTTAGCCACGCCGTCGGCGCTTGGATACCCTATGGGGGTATCGGGAGCGGGTGGCGGACGCGAGAGGCTCTGGGATGCATGCGGTAGCTCACGCCCTGGCGGTCACCGGGGCGATGACCTGGCAGATCGGCTGGGCGCTCATACTCGGGCTGGCGCTGTCCGCGGCCATCTCGGCACTGGTGCCGAAGAGCCGGATAGCCAGCCTGCTGGGCGACGGCCGGCCGCGCACCCTGGCCGTGGCGACGGCCCTCGGTGCTGCGTCGTCGTCCTGCTCCTACGCCGCGGTGGCGCTGGCCAGGACGCTGTTCCGCAACGGCGCCAGCTTCATCGCCGCCATGGCCTTCGAGATCGCCTCCACCAACCTGGTGATCGAGCTGGGCGTGATCCTCGCGCTGCTGATCGGCTGGCAGTTCACTGCCGCCGAATTCGCCGGTGGCCCGGTCATGATCGTCATCGTGGCGCTGATCTTCCGCGTGTTCGTCCGGCAGCAGCTAGTCACCGGTGCCCGTGCCCAGGCCGACCGTGGCGTGGCCGGATCCATGGAGGGCCACGCGGCGATGGACATGTCGGTACCCACCGGCAGGCCACTGCGCCGCCGGATCATGTCTGGCGAAGGGCTGACGGCTGTCTCCCATGTGTTCCTGATGGAGTGGGCGGCGATCTTGCGGGACGTGGTGGCGGGTTTGCTCATCGCTGGCTGCGTGGCCGCGTGGGTACCGGACAGCTTCTGGCGGGCATTCTTCCTGGCCGGCCACCCGCTGGCGGCCAGGTTGTGGGGCCCGGTCATCGGGCCAGTCGTGGCCATGCTGAGCTTCGTCTGCTCGGTGGGGAACGTGCCGCTCGCGGCGGTGCTGTGGAAGGCGGGCATCAGTTTCGGCGGCGTGGTGGCATTCATCTTCGCTGACCTGCTGATCCTGCCGATCCTCAATATTTACAGGAAGTACTATGGCGCACGGATGGCCGCCGTCATCTTGGCTGCCTTCTACACGGCGATGGTGGCCACTGGGTACCTAGCCGAAGCCGTCTTCGGCGGGCTCGGTCTTGTGCCCGCTCGTGCCGCGGCCAAGGTCACGCAGACCGCCGTGTCCTTTGACTACACGACTTGGCTCGACCTGGTCAGCGTCGTCCTCGCCGTGGTGCTGCTCGTCCGTTGTGCAAGGACCGGAGGATTCGCGATGCTCAGGATGATGGGCGGCCCCGCCGACGCTGACCACGCGCATTCCGGGCACGGCTCCGCGGGTCACGAGCACGGGGAAACGGCCGACATAGCCCGGAATGGGCATTGCTGACAAATCGCGGCGGGTCTATCACGACACGGGTAAACTTCGGTCCCTGCGGCGGGACGATCTAGCGGAGGTCGGGGAGATGGCAGTGCGGGAGCGAGCGCTGGGCGGTCAGGCTGTGGAACTGCCCGAGCCGTGGCGGTCCGCGGCAGTGACGGTCGTGCTGCCCACCTACAACGAAGCTGCGAACCTGCCGGTCATCGTGGACGCGCTGTTCGCGTTGCCGCTGACCGGGCTGCGAGTCCTGGTGGCCGACGACAACTCCCCGGACGGCACCGGCAAGATCGCGGACGAGCTGGCCGCCCGGTACGGCGCCGACCGGATGCGCGTGCTGCACCGGCCGGGAAAGCAGGGACTTGGCCGGGCGTACGTCGACGGCATGGGCCGGGCCATGCAGGACGGCGCCGAGTTCGTCGTCCAGATGGACAGCGACCTGTCACACGCCCCGGACTACCTGCCGCAGATGCTGGGCACCCTGCTGGCGACCAACGCGGACGTGGTGATCGGCTCCCGGTATGTGTCGGGTGCCAGCCTGGCCCGGGAGTGGGCCTGGCACCGCAAGGCGCTATCCGGGTTCGCCAACTCCTACGTGCGGGTGCTGCTGCGGCTGGGAGTGCGGGACGTCACCGCGGGCTTCAAGCTGTGGCGCTCGTCGGCACTCGCCGCGATCGACGTCACGAGCATCCGCAGCAACGGTTACAGCTTCCAGGTCGAGATGAACTACCGCACCATCCAGCGCGGCCTGAAGATCGTCGAGATCCCGATCCACTTCGCGGACAGGCGCGAGGGCGAGAGCAAGATGAGCCTCAAGGTGCAGCTCGAGTCCGCGATGATGCCGTTCTCGCTGCGCCGCCGGTCACGCTAGCGACCTGCTGACAAGCCAGAGGCCCGGGCTCAGCTGAGCCCGGGCCTCTTTGCCGTCGCTGACCTGCGGTCAGACGGCCGCCATGGCGCGGGAGTTCGCTGGCTCTAGCGCCAGCTCGAGCACCTCCCGAACGTCGCCGACCGGGTGAATGTCCAGCTCGGCGCGGATGTTCTCGGGCACGTCCTCCAGGTCAGGCTCGTTCCGCTTGGGGATCAGCACGGTGCCGATCCCGGCCCGGTGTGCGGCGAGCAGCTTCTGCTTGACGCCGCCGATCGGCAGCACCCGCCCGGTGAGGGAGACCTCGCCGGTCATGGCCACGTCCGAGCGGACAAGCCGGCCGGACAGCAGCGACGCCAGCGCCGTGGTCATCGTGACGCCCGCGCTCGGGCCGTCCTTGGGCACCGCGCCAGCGGGGACGTGCACGTGCACGCCACGGTCTTTCAGGTCACCGACCGGCAACTCGAGCTCCGCCCCGTGCGAGCGAAGGTAGGACAGCGCGATCTGGGCCGACTCCTTCATCACGTCGCCGAGCTGGCCGGTCAGCGTGACTCCGGTCGAGCCGGTCTCCGGGTCGGCCAGCGACGCCTCGATGAACAGCACGTCACCGCCCGTGCCCGTGACCGCCAGGCCCGTCGCCACGCCGGGGACCGCGGTCCGCTCGGCCGACTCCGGCGTGTGCCGCGGGTGGCCGAGGTAGCCGTGCAGGTCCTGCGTGTCCACGGTGACCGGCAGCGTGCTGGCACCGGACTCCACCTGGGCCGCGACCTTGCGCAGCACCTTGGCGATGACCCGCTCCAGGTTCCGCACGCCCGCCTCGCGGGTGTACTCGCTGGCCAGCACGTGCAGCGCGGCATCAGTCACGCTTACCTCGCCGGCCTCGAGCCCGGCCCGGTCGAGTTGCCTGGGCAGCAGGTGACCGCGAGCGATCGTGACCTTCTCGTCCTCGGTGTAGCCGTCCAGCGTGACCAGCTCCATCCTGTCCAGCAGCGGTGCCGGGATCGCGTCGGCCATGTTCGCCGTGGCGATGAACAGCACGTCGGACAGGTCGAGCTCGACCTCGAGGTAGTGGTCGCGGAACGTGTGGTTCTGCGCCGGGTCGAGCACCTCGAGCAGGGCTGCAGTCGGGTCGCCGCGGTAGTCGGTACCCAGCTTGTCGACCTCGTCCAGCAAGATCACCGGGTTCATGGAGCCCGCCTCGCTGATCGCCCGGACAATCCGTCCGGGGAGCGCGCCGACGTAGGTGCGCCGGTGGCCGCGGATCTCGGCCTCGTCCCGCACGCCGCCAAGGGCCACCCTGGCGAACTTGCGGCCCATCGCCCTCGCCACGGACTCACCGAGCGAGGTCTTGCCGACGCCCGGCGGCCCGGCCAGGGCTAGCACCGCCCCGCTGCGCCGCCCGCCAACCAGCTGCAGGCCGCGCTCGGAACGGCGCTTGCGCACCGCCAGGTACTCGATGATCCGGTCCTTCACGTCATCCAGGCCCGCGTGGTCGGCGTCCAGCACGGCCCGCGCGCCGGTGATGTCGTAGGCGTCCTCCGTGGTGGTGTTCCACGGCACCTCGAGCAGCGTGTCCAGCCAGGTCCTGATCCAGCCAGCCTCGGGCGACTGGTCGGAGCCGCGCTCCAGCTTGGCGGCCTCCTTGAGCGCCGCCTCGCGGACCTTCTCCGGCAGGTCGGCCGCCTCGATCCTGGCCCGGTAGTCGTCCTCTTCGGACGCGGGCTTGCCGTCCAGCTCCGCGAGTTCCTTCCGGATCGCGGCGAGCTGCTGGCGAAGCAGGAACTCGCGCTGCTGCTTTTCCATGCCTTCCTTGACGTCGTTACTGATCGTCTCGGCGACATCCAGCTCGGCTAGGTGGTCGCGGGCCCAGCCCACCACCAGCTCCAGCCTTGCCTGCGGGTCAGCTGTCTCCAGCAACTGCTGCTTCTGGGCGGTGCTCAGGTATCCGGCGTAGCCAGCGCTGTCAGCCAGCGCC
>JASHTT010000230.1 GCA_030040415.1 Streptosporangiaceae bacterium
TATCGCTCTCGGCTGTCATCGTCATCCGCCTCGGTCAGCAGGGTAACCGGCGATCGCGGACTCCTCGCCACTCGGCTCGCCTTCTGCCATCCAGAAGGCGCGAACCATGCTCGCGGGCGACTTTGCCGCTGCGTTCGCGCTCAAGTACGCCCTCAAGGACGCCGAGCGCGCCGCGGCGGCCGCGCGGTCAAGCGGCACCCGGCTCGCGCTGACCGAGGCGCTGCTACCGCGTTGGCGCGACGCCGCCGCGAACGGGCACGCCGATGAGATCTGTCCGCGGTCTACGCGACAACATGAGCGGGGTGACGACCCGCGTGGTAGCGCCGGCCCGGCGTCAGAGCGCCAGGCGCCGTCGGCCGCCCGCGAGAAGCTGAGCCATCTCGCCTGTCGTGTGTTACCCGCCGCGGCAGCCCCGTCACACCCCGGTGTATTCGGCGATGTCGAGTCCGCCGTTGTAGTCGGTAGTGAAGCAGACTCCGTCGCCGCGGACGTACACGTCGGCAGTCTGGATGACCGCCTTGCCACCGGGCCGCGGGTCGATCACCTTCTCCGGCGGGGCAGGGACGAAGGCGCCGACCTGCGTTGGTTCGAACTGATTGGTGATATCGAAGACGCGCAGGCCGGCGTTCTGGTAGGTGGCAAAGATGATGTTCTCCGACACGAAGCTGCCCGGCCTGTTCTCGTGCAGGTTGTGCGGGCCGAAGTGCCGGCCCTTGGCCGGGTAGGCATCCTCGCGCGGGGTGGGGAAGGTGGCGATGCTGACCGGGTTAGCGCGCTCGCGGATGTCGAACACCCACACGTGCTTCAGCCCGTCCGCCAGGTCATCGGCGGTGGCCTCGTCCGCGACGATCAGCAGGTCCCGGTTCGGCAGCGGGAGGGAGGTGTGCGTGCCGCCGCCGAACGGCGGAGACCAGTTCCGGTAGACGATCTGCCTGGGAGCGGTCCGGTCGCTGATGTCGAGCAGCGCGAGCCCGCCGTCGCGCCAGGAAGAGTAGGCGACATCGCCGGCGATGATCGCGTGGTGCAGGGCGTAGCGCCACTTAGCCGCGTCCCATGAGGGATTCTCGCCGGCCGCGATGTTCATCCCGGGCAGCCAGTACTCGCCGATGAACTGGGGCTTCGCCGGGTCCTGCAGGTCGATCACGCGGAAGATGTAGTCGCTGAACCCGTCCGCCAGCACCGAGGCGTAGGCGTACCGGCCGCCCGGGAACCACAGCCGGTGCACACCGATCCCGTCAACGGGAAGGAACGAGATTTTCTTTGGCGTCGCCGGGGTGGATACGTCGTAGACCGCGACCCCGGCGCTCCAGTTCTGGTCCTCGCCGGTCAGCCGGGTACCGACCGAGCCGCTGTAGTAGTTCGTCTCCACGTCCAGGGTCTTCCACAGATCCCGGGCGTGGATGACCAGCAGCAGGTCATCGGCGGCTTGCAGGTGCAGGTTCCAGGTGTTCTCCGGAGCCGCCTCGAAATGCACCGTCCGCGGGTCGGCCGGGTCGCGCACATCGATGACGGAGAAACCACCGCTGAACACGTGCCCGACGTACACGTGCTCGCGCCAGTACTGAAGCTGCATCCCGTCCGGGCGTCCACCCTGATCGCTATGGCCGACCTGGCGGAATCCGATCGACAGCTCCGGCGACCGCACAACCATAATCGGCTCCCAACTGCGGCGACTCCGCCGGCCGCGATGCGTGACAGTACGCCAATTATGCGAGCCGGAGATACGAGACCCGGTAGCCCCTCCCTCCGGCAACTTAACTTGCTGCTATGGCAAAATTGAGGAGTGACCGAAGAGCTCCAGACCACCCTGGCGGCTGTCGGCCCCCGGCTGCGCGCCCTGCGCAAACACCGCGGCGTCACTCTGGAGCAGCTTGCCGACAGCACTCGGATCTCGGTCAGCACCCTGTCGCGACTGGAATCCGGACGGCGCCGGCCTACGCTCGAGCTGCTGCTGCCGATTGCGCGGGCACACCGTGTCCCGCTTGACGAGCTGGTAGGCGCCACCGCGCCCGGCGACCCGCGCATCTACCCCAGGCCGATTCAGCGCAATGGCAGTACCTGGCTGCCACTAACCAGGAACCCCGGCGGGCCCGCGGTATTCAAGCAGATCATCCCGCCGAACCCGGACCCGAGCGCAGGCCCGCGGCGCCCTGCCGAGCAAGGCAGTCACGAGGGCCATGAATGGCTGTACGTCATCGCCGGCCGGCTGCGGCTCACCCTGGGCGACAACGACTTCACCCTCGCCGCCGGTGAGGCAGCCGAGTTCGACACGCGCATCGCGCACGCGGTGAGCAACGCCGGGTCCACGCAGGCGGAGGTTCTGAACATCTTCGGCCTGCAAGGGGAACGCTTCCACCTGAGGGCCCGCGGCACGACCCCGGACTGACTCGGCCAACCGCCACCGATTCTGACTGCTGTAGATTCCCGGGAATGGAAGACTCGTCTCCGTCGCGGCCATGGCTCGCAGCACTTGAGCCTCGCGATCCGCAGTTCGTCGACTCCTACACGGCGCTGCGCGAGCGCATTCTGAAGGACGGCGCGATTCCCGCCAAGTACAAGATCCTCATGGGCATGGTGGCGGATGCGATCGCCGCGCACGCAGACGGTGTCGCGTCGCTCGCCGACGACGCTCGCGCCGCGGGCGCCACGGAAGCCGAGATCACGGAGGCGGTCGAGGTCGGATACCTCTACGGTGGCACCCCGGCTCTGGTGACGGGCGTCAACGCGTTCACCGAGTGACACTGCCTCCGGCCTCGCTCAGCGCTGGCGCCTCGGCAAAGCCCGGCGGCAGAAGGCCACGGCAACCGCCAACAGGATGGCGAACGCGAGCACGGTATCCGGTGCAGTCGCACCCAGGTCGAGCGCGACCCTGGCTTCGATGACCGCTCCGGCGACTAGGAACAGCGGGAGGCTCGCCGCGGCGAGCCCGCTCGCTGACGTCCGTCGCGCCGCCCGCGCGCCCGCCAGCGCGCTCTCGACGGCGGCGTTGGCAGCGCGCTGCTCGCCGAGTGGTCGGCGTGCGAGCCCGGGCACCGGGACCAGCGGCCACCGGGACCGGCGGCCGACGCGCGACCCTGCTTAGGTAGGCCCTATGGCAATCGCCGACCAGCCTGTGGCCGCAACGCTGCCGACGGCCATCGGCGTGCGTGGTGCGCGGCACAACAACCTGCTGGACGTCAGCGTCGACGTGCCGCTGTGGCGCACGGTCGCGGTCGTCGGCGTCTCGGGATCGGGCAAGACGTCACTTGCCATCGGCACCTTGTACGCCGAGGGCATGCAGCGATACCTGTCGGGGCTCAGCACCTACAGCCGCCGCCGGCTAACCCAGGCGCAGCGCCCGGACGTGGACCGGATCGACCATCTGCCGCCGGCGCTTGCGCTGCGGCAGCGGCCCCCGGTCCCGGGACCGCGCAGCACGGTCGGAACCATGTCCGAGATCCTGAACGTGCTGCGGCTGATGATGTCGCGGCTCGGCTCGCACCTGTGCCCGAACGGTCACCGCGTCGAGCCGTCGATCGCGGCATTCGCCGAGGAGATCGTCTGCCCCGTCTGCGGTGCCCGGTTTGAGCACCCGAGTGCCGAATCCTTCGCCTTCAACTCCTACGGCGCGTGCCCGGCCTGCCAGGGCCTCGGCGTCCGGTCCGAGGTCGACGAGGCCACGCTCGTGCCCGACCCGGATAAGTCGATCGAGGAAGGGGCGGTGCTGCCGTGGAATTCCGGCGGGCGGCGCCTGTCCATGTACGCGGCCGGCGAGCTGGGGGTGCGGCTCGACGTGCCATACCGGTCACTCACCGATGCGGAGCGGGACATCGTGCTGCACGGCCCGGCG
>JASHTT010000231.1 GCA_030040415.1 Streptosporangiaceae bacterium
GCGGGATCGCAGACAGAGAATCCAGCGTTGCGGTCCGGGGTCCACTGCATGGGGGTCCGGACGCCGTCCCGGTCGCCGAGCCAGATGTTGTCGCCCATGCCGATCTCGTCGCCGTAGTAGATCACCGGGGAACCGGGCAGCGACAGCAGCAGCGCGGTGAACAGCTCGAGCTGGTCCCTGTCGTTGTCGAGCAGCGGAGCTAGCCTGCGCCGGATGCCTATGTTTGCCTTCATCCGGGGGTCACGCGCGTACTCGGTGTACATGTAGTCGCGCTCGTCGTCAGTGACCATCTCCAGCGTCAGCTCGTCGTGGTTGCGCAGGAAGATGCCCCATTGGCAGCCAGACGGTATCGGCGGCGTCTGGGCCAGGATCTCCGAGATCGGGTAGCGCTGTTCCCGCCGGACAGCCATGAAGATGCGCGGCATCAGGGGGAAGTGGAATGCCATGTGGCACTCGTCGCCGCCCACGCTGGCGTCGCCGAAGTACTCCACCACGTCGGCAGGCCATTGGTTGGCTTCGGCCAGCAAGACCCGGTCGGGGTAGAGCCTGTCGATCTCGGCCCTGATCCGCCTCAGATACTCGTGGGTCTCCTTGAGGTTCTCGCAATTCGTGCCCTCGCGCTCGTACAGGTACGGCACCGCGTCCAGCCGGAACCCGTCGATGCCAAGGTCCAGCCAGAATCTGAGCACCTCGAGCATGGCGTCCTGCACCAGCGGGTTCTCGTAGTTCAGGTCGGGCTGGTGGGAGAAGAACCGGTGCCAGTAGTACTGCCCGCGCACCTGGTCGAAGGTCCAGTTGGACTGCTCGGTATCGACGAAGATCACCCGCGCCTCGGGGTACCTGTCGTCGGTGTCGGACCAGACGTAGAAGTCGCCGAACGGCCCATCCGGGTCGCTGCGCGAGGCCTGAAACCAGGGGTGCTGGTCGCTGGTGTGGTTCATGACCAGGTCGGCGATTACCCGTATGCCGCGCTCGTGCGCCTTCTCGACGAGCTCGACGAAGTCGCCGATGGTGCCGAACTCGTCGAGTATCGCGGTGAAGTCGGCGATGTCGTACCCGCCGTCGCGCAGTGGTGAGGCGTAGATCGGCAGCAGCCAGATGCAGTCGATGCCGAGCCACTGCAGGTAGTCGAGGCGCGAGATCAGGCCGGGGATGTCACCCGTGCCATCGTCGTTGGAGTCGCGGAAGCCACGGATCAGTACCTCGTAGAAGACAGCGCGCTTGAACCACTGGGGATCCCGCGGTTTATCGAACGAGAACGAGTCGGGGACCGGCTCGCTCGTCCTGGCTCTGAACTCCCTAAGCTGCGACTCCGCCGCTTCTTGCCCGCCCGGGTGCACGGACTGCTCCACTCCCGTTCTCCGCTCTTCCTCGTTCCCCTCGGCCGCGGCCCAGCCCGGCGCCGAGTCCCGGGGTCACCCGTTCCCCTACAAAACAAGACTGCACCTGGCATATCCAGCTACTGCACGGTAAGGATGTGCGCCGGCGCCACCGAGGGGTCGAGGCGGACATAATTCGCTGGGCCCCAGCGGAATGTCTGCCCTGTGACCTCGTCAGTCACGCTGAATCCAGCCGCCGCATTGAGCCCGAGGGCCGAGCTGTCGAGCCAGATGGTGGCTTCGCGTACCTGGTTTGCATCCAGGTTTACCACTATAAGAACGATATCGTCCGGTCCGCCTGATTCACCGCTCACGCGCTTTGAGAAGCAGAGGATGTCGCTCTGGTCGCTGTAGTGGAACCTCAGGTTGCGCAGGTAGTGCAATGCCGGATGAGCCTTCCGTACCGCATTCAATTTTGCCAGGAAAGGCCCGATGCTTGCGCCTGTCGCCTCCGCGCGCGCCCAGTCCCTGGGACGGTATGCGTACTTCTCGGAGTCGAGGTACTCCTCGCTGCCCGGCACCAAGGGCACGTTCTCCCAGAGCTCGAATCCCGAGTAGACGCCCCAGGACGGGGACAGGGTAGCGGCGAGCACGGCGCGCACCTGGAACGCGGCCGGGCCCGCGTGCTGCAGGTACTCGTTCAGGATGTCGGGGGTGTTGACGAAGAAGTTGGGCCGCATGTAAGGCGCCGCCGGCCCGGAAAGTTCCTGCAGGTACTCGGTCAGCTCCGCCACGGTATTTCGCCAGGTGAAGTACGTGTAGGACTGGTGGAACCCGATCGCCGCGAGCGCGTGCATCATGGCCGGCCTGGTGAATGCCTCGGCCAGGAACAGCACGTCAGGATCGGTCCGCGCGATGTCCGCCAGCAGCCTTTCCCAGAACCGCAGCGGTTTGGTATGCGGATTGTCGACCCGGAAGATCCTGACGCCGTGCCGCATCCAGTGCCGGACCAGGTCATTCACCTCGGCGTAGATGCCCTCGGGGTCGTTGTCGAAATTAACCGGGTAGATGTCCTGGTATTTCTTGGGCGGGTTCTCCGCGTAAGCGATGCTGCCGTCGGCGCGTGTAGTGAACCAGTCGGGGTGCTTGGTCACCCACGGATGATCGGGCGAGGTCTGCAGGGCCAGGTCCATCGCAACCTCGAGGCCCAGTTCAGCGGCCCTGGCGACGAAGTCGTCGAAGTCCGCCAGCGTGCCCAGTTCCGGGTGGATGGCGTCGTGGCCGCCCTCGGCCGAGCCGATGGCCCACGGGGAGCCCGGATCATGTACCCCGGCCACGAGGGCGTTGTTCCTGCCCTTGCGGGCAGTCGTGCCGATCGGGTGCACCGGGGGCAGGTAGACCACGTCGAAGCCCATCGCTGCGATCGCGTCCAAGCGCTTGGCGGCGGTCTGCAGCGTTCCCGACTGCGGCTTGCGGCGGGCCGGGTCAACAACCGCGCCTTCTGACCGCGGGAAGAACTCATACCACGCGCTGAACAGCGCCCGCTTGCGGTGCACGACCAGCGGATAGCTAGCGGACCTGGTCAGCAGGTCGCGGAGCGGGAACGCGGCGAGTGCAGCCAGCACGGCTGGCGCACCCGCCGCCGCGAGTCGCTGCCCGGCCGGGATGCTGGTGTCCGTGAGCTGCCGGGCCGCCTCGGTCAGGGTCGCACGAGCCTGGACCGCAGACGGCGACCCCCCTTGCCGGCCGGCCTTGACCCGGGCCGCCGCGCGCTCGAACAGGAGCGCCCCTTCGGTCAGCGTCAGCTCGACGTCTTGGCCGATCGGCACCTTGATAGCGGCGTCGTGCTGCCATCGGGCGATCGGGTCCCCCCACGCCTCGACGCTGAACTGCCAGCTGCCCTCGCTGGTCGCGGCGACCTGCGCGCCATACCGGTCGGTTCCCTCTGCCAGTTCGCGCATCGGCACTAGCGGCGCGCGCACCCCCGCCGGGTCCGTGAGCACCACGCCAGCCCCGAGCATTTCGTGGCCCTCACGCAGGACCGTGGCGCTGACCTGGAACTCTTCGCCCGGGACCGCTTTGGCCGGGTAGGCCGCGCAATGTACAACCGGCTGCACGTCAAGTATTCCGATCCTGCCGATCACGGATGAAAGCTACCCATCCATAACCCCGGCGATGCTTGCCGGGTCGCCTTGGCGGCATAGGACCCTGTTGGCATGGTGCATGGGCGATGCTTGCCGGGTCGCCTTGGCGGCATAGGACCGTGTTGGCATAGTGCAGGGGGCGGCCGGGCATCCCTAGGGTGCGCCGCGCGGCACGGGGAGCCCGCAGCCTGGGGCGCGGGACCAAACGTCAGGTCGGCGTTCGATACTGACCGGTTCACACATTAAGGTCGGCGTGCGTGAGAGCTATCCGCCGGTTCACCATCCAACCGGTTCTGCCCAAGCAGCTGGAGCCGCTGCGTTCGCTCATGCTGAATCTCCGGTGGTCCTGGCATGACGAGACGCGCGAGCTGTTCGCCGCCATCGACCCGGAGAACCGGGAACTCGCCGAGAACGATCCGGTGGCGATGCTGGGGAGCGTGCCGCAGGAGCGACTACGGGCGCTGGCCGCGGACAAGAAGTTCCTGCGGACCCTCGGGGACGCGGTCGACGATCTGCACGACTACCTGACCGGGCCACGCTGGTACCAGGCCCAGGCTGGGCAGCCCGGGGGGCTGCCCAGTGCGATTGCCTACTTCTCGCCCGAGTACGGGATCACCGCTGCCTTGCCGCAGTACTCCGGCGGCCTCGGCATCCTGGCCGGTGACCACCTCAAGGCCGCAAGCGACCTGGGCGTGCCGCTGGTCGGCGTCGGTCTGCTGTACCGGCACGGTTACTTCACGCAGTCGCTGTCAATGGAGGGCTGGCAGGCCGAGCGGTACCCGGCCTTCGACCCGAACGGGCTGCCGTTGACGTTGCTGCGCGACTCCGGCGGCGCCGCTGTCCGGGTCACGGTGGGGCTGGCCGACGGTGCGGTGCTGGCCGCTCAGGTCTGGGTCGCCCACGTCGGCCGGGTGCCGCTGCTGCTGCTCGACTCCTACGTCGAGGAGAACGACCAGGACCTGCGCGAGGTCACCGACCGCCTGTACGGCGGCGGCACCGATCACCGGCTGCGCCAGGAACTCCTGCTCGGCATCGGCGGCGTGCGCGCCGTGCGGGCCTACTGCGAGATCTCGGGGCATCCCGAGCCGGAGGTTTTCCACACCAACGAGGGTCACGCCGGGTTCCTCGGCGTGGAGCGCATCCGCGAGTACGTGCGGCGCGGCCTGTCCTTCGACGAGGCACTGGAGATGTGCCGGGCGAGCACCGTGTTCACCACGCACACGCCCGTGCCGGCCGGCATCGACAGATTCCCGCTCGAACTGGTGGCGCGGCAGTTCAGCGGGGCCGAGCCGCGGCTTCCGGCCGACAAGATCCTCTGGCTCGGCGCCGAGACGTTTGCCGGCGGTGACCCCGCGGTGTTCAACATGGCTGTCATGGGCATGCGGCTGGCCCAGCGGGTGAACGGGGTAAGCCAGCTGCACGGCGCGGTATCGCGGATGATGTTCACTGGCTTGTGGCCGGGCTTCGACGCCAGCGAGGTGCCGATCGGGTCGGTCACCAACGGCGTGCACGCGCCGACCTGGGTAGCACCGGAAATCGCCGGGCTTGGCCAGGACCCGCGCCGCGGGCACGCGTCCGTCGACCCGGCGGACGACCCGGCGTTCTGGGCCAGGGTGGCGGCCGACACGCAGCGGCTGTGGCAGGTTCGCAAGCTGCTGCGGGCCAGGATGATCGAGGACGCCAGGCAGCGGCTGCGCGCTTCCTGGCGGCAGCGCGGGGCCTCGGATGCTGAGCTGATCTGGATCGACAGCGTGCTGGACGAGAACGTGCTCACGATCGGGTTTGCCCGCCGGGTGCCGTCCTACAAGCGGCTCACGATGATGCTGCACGATCCGGCCAGGCTGACCGCGCTGCTGTTGGATCCGGATCGGCCAGTTCAGTTCGTCATCGCCGGCAAGGCCCATCCGGCGGACGACGGCGGGAAACAGCTGATCCAGCAGCTTGTCCGGTTCGCGGACGGCCGGCAGGTGCGGCACCGCATCGTCTTCCTGCCGGACTACGACATGGCCCTGGCGCGCACGCTGGTGCAGGGCTGCGACGTCTGGCTCAACAACCCGCTCAGGCCGCTCGAGGCGTGCGGAACCTCGGGCATGAAGGCGGCGCTGAATGGCGCGCTCAACTTGTCGGTCCTCGATGGCTGGTGGGACGAGTGGTACGACGGCGATAACGGCTGGGCGATCCCGTCCGCCGACGGTGTGCCCGATCCGGCGCGCCGGGACGAGCTCGAGGCCGCCGCGCTCTACGACCTCATTGGGAAGTCGGTGGCGCCGCTGTTCTACGAGACCGGCAGTGACGGCGTGCCGGTCAGGTGGCTGGCGATGGTGTCCCACACGCTGCGCACTCTCGGCCCTAAGGCGCTGGCCACCAGGATGGTGCGGGAATACGTCACAGAGTTGTACGCGCCGGCCGCACGGGCGTCCAGGATCCTGTCTGCCTCGAGCGGCTCAGGGAACGGGGCGTCTTCCCCGGGGACCTCACCTGTTGGCGCTCGGCCCGCGTTCGACGGCGCGCGCGAGCTTGCCTCCTGGAAGCGGCGGGTCACCTCGGCGTGGCCGCAAGTGCAGGTAGAGCACGTAGAAGCCGACGACGGCAACCTCAGCCCCGGCGGGCAGCTGAACCTGAGGGCAACCGTCGCGCTCGGCGCGCTATCGCCGCAGGACGTCGTCGTAGAGGTCGTATACGGGCGCGCTGGCGACGCCGACGAGATCCTCGACCCTGTCCGTTCGCCGTTGCGGCTAGAAGGCGAGCCGGCCGCCGATGGCGTGGCCAGGTACGCCGGCTCTGCCGAGCTCGGCCAGCCGGGCCCGTTCGGCTACACGGTCCGCGTGCTTCCTGCGCACAGGCTGCTGTCCGACCCGGCCGAGCTGGGCCTCGTGACGGTGCCCGACGCGCATGCCGGGATCGTCAACGGCGACCTGCGCTGACCAGTGCTTGCCGCCCGATTGGCGGGGAAAGACCGACCGGAGGCCATTCTCCTGCTACATTCGGTGCCTTGTCGGGCCACCGGCCTGGCCAGTCTGCGGCCGCCCGTTAGCCACGTCTAGCTGGGGATCTGGCCGCCGGTCAAACCCGCCGGCCGGCGCCAACGTCGGGAAACCGGCGGACATGGCAGACCACCATCAGGAATTTCTCCACGTCGCATCCGAATGGCAGAAAAATCAAGGCCGACGTGACATCCTGTGATAGTACCGCTTCGGTCGGTGACGGCCTTGGACCGTCACGCTCAGTCATCAGGCAGTTACCCGAGTTCGAGAGGACCCCCGCGTGAGAACCGAAATCAAGCCAGACACGCGACTGCTCACCCCCGCCGAGGTTGCGGCCATGCTGCGGGTAGATCCAAAGACTGTTACCCGCTGGGCGCGTGGCGGCAAGCTGTCATCGATCCGCACGCCCGGCGGCCACCGTCGGTACAGCGAGAGCGAGGTCCGCGGCTTCCTCAACGGCTGGCAGAACGTTTCGCTGCCGCGCGCGTCAGGCGAATGACCGCCAGGGTGCCTGCCCCAGGTAGCGGTCCTGGGGCAGGCACTGCTCTTTGATCTGCCCCGGCATGCCGCCCGTGCGCCTGCCGCGTAGCCTCGCCCGTGGGATCTGCATAGGATCGTGGCCGGCACGGGAGGTGGTTCGTGGGCGAACTGGTTCGGATCGAGCGAGACGGCTCGGTAGCGACCATCAGGCTTGACCGGCCGCCAATGAACGCGCTGAACGCCGAGGTCCAGGCGGAAATAGCCGCCTGCGCCGCCGAAGTCTCGGCGGACCCGGCGGTGCGCTCCGTTGTCGTATACGGCGGCCCGAAGATCTTTGCGGCGGGTGCCGACATCAAGGAGATGGCGACACTCGGTTACGCGGAGATGGCGGCGGATTCGAAACGCCTGCAGGATTCCTTCAGCGCGGTCGCCGGTATCGGCAAGCCGGTAGTCGCCGCGGTGACCGGTTACGCTCTCGGCGGCGGGCTGGAGCTCGCGCTGTGCGCGGACTTCCGGGTCGTCGGCCAGGGCGCAAAGCTCGGCCAGCCCGAGATTCTGCTCGGCCTCATCCCCGGGGCAGGCGGTACCCAGCGGCTGCCCCGCCTGATAGGCCCGGCCAAGGCCAAGGAGATCATCTTCACCGGCAGGTTCGTCGACTCGGCTGAGGCTCTGGCGATCGGCCTGGCCGACAAGGTGGTCGCCGACGAGCAGGTATACGCGGCCGCCGTCGAGCTCGCCGCCAGGTTCGCCGACGGTCCCGCGGTGGCGTTGCGGGCCGCCAAGCAGGCCGTCGACGCTGGTCTCGAGGCGGATCTGGCGACCGGCCTGGAGATCGAGCGGCTGGCGTTCGCCGGCCTGTTCGCCACCCAGGACGCCAAGGAGGGCATGCGGAGCTTCCTGGAGAATGGGCCAGGGAAGGCACGTTTTTCCGGGAGCTAGCCGACCGGCCGCGGGTGCCGGGCCTGAAGATGGCACCACGGCGGATAAGGATGCTGCAGTGACGATGGAGCCAGCCGAGAGCCCGTCGCTGGACATGGTGACGGCGGCGCTGCGGGCTGACAGCAGCGACATCACGATCTATGCGAAGGTGCTCACCGAGTCCCTGGGCGCAGCCCTGCCGCCCGAGTGCGTCATCATCGAGCGAGAGCGGTCGGTGTCGGACCGGATGAAGGGCAGGCCTGGCGCCGTGACGAAGATCACGGTGCGGCTCGGCGACCAGGTGATGAGCCTGGGACTGGTTCGCGGCGCCCCGGTGGCCGAGATATGCCGCGAGGTCAGAGGGGTGATCTTGTCCCGCCAGCCGGTAGCCGTCGGGCAGTGGGCGGACGCGCTGGCGCGCGCTCTGATCAGCCATGCAGAGCAGAATGCGGCAACAGCGGAGGCGCTGCGCCGCCTGGTCATGGGCGGCGGCAGCTAGCAGCCGTGACCGCCGAAGCCGCCGGTAAGGCTGCCACACCGCGGAATGCGCGCCGTAGGCTTTAGTCCCATGAGAGCCCACTCGGGGCCCGAGCGGCTCGGCCGTTACCGGCTGCGGGAGCAGCTAGGCGAGGGCGGCATGGGCGTCGTGTACCTGGCCAGCGACCCGTCCGGCGACCCTGTCGCGATCAAGGTTCTCCGTCAGGGTGTCCCCGCCGAGGCAACCGCGCGCCACAGGCTGGCCCGCGAGGTCGACACGATGCGCCGGGTGCACAGCCCGTTCGTGGCCGAGGTTGTCGACGCAGACGTGGAGGGCAGTCCGCCGTACATCGTCACCCGCTACGTGGCAGGACGCACGCTCGAGGACGTCGTTGCCGCTGAAGGCCCGCTGTCCGGCACCGCCCTGGGGTGCCTGGCGAAGGGCCTCGCCGCCGCACTGGCGGCTGTGCACGCTGCGGGCGTGGTGCATAGGGACCTCAAGCCCGGCAACGTGATGCTGGTGGATGGCCAGCCTGTCCTGATCGACTTCGGCATCGCGCAGGCGGCGGACCTGACGCGGCTGACCATGACGGGAATGTTCATGGGCACTCCCGGCTACCTGGCGCCGGAAGTCATCGAGGGACGTGCGAGCGGCCCCGAGTCGGACGTGCACTCCTGGGGTGCGACCTTGGCGTATGCGGCCACGGGCAGGCCGCCCTTCGGCACTGGCCAGTTCGAGGCGATTTTCTACCGGATCGTGCACGGTCAGCCCGACCTGGACACTATGCCTGTGCCGCTAGTTCCGCTCGTGCTGTCGGCCCTCGCGCGAGACCCGGCGCGCCGGCCCTCGGCGGCTCAGTTGTGCGAGGTCACCGCCGCTCTCGACGCTGACAAGCTGGTGCCGGGCCCGACCGGGGCTGCCGCCAGCGCCGCGGCTGCAGGAGCCGCGGC
>JASHTT010000232.1 GCA_030040415.1 Streptosporangiaceae bacterium
CGAGTGCAGTCGCCGGGCGGACTTCGGCCGAGTCAAAAGCACAGCCGTCTCGTACATGGGCCACGCCACCAAGGCCCCGGCGGCAACAAATTAAAGCATCATGGCGGGGGCGTCGCGCGGCGAGTACGGTCCGGTGTCATCCGGCCAGAGTGGTCTGCCGCGCGCCGCCGGCAGCTACTCGCTGACCGCCGTCTACGGCGGCGGTGCCGACATCGCGACCTCGGCCTCGGCCAAAAAGACCCTTACGGCCCGCAAATAGCTAGAAAGGTCCATGCATGTCCTGGTTTCGCTGCTAAGATCGCGCGACCGCAGCCGATAGCTGGCATGTTTTGGTCACCAGCTAGGCGAATGTCCGCTCAGCCGAAAGTTCGGGCGGGGTCACGGGAACGGGGGGTCAGGGGTGACCGGCATCACTGCTGTCGAGTCCCCCCGGGGGGCTGCTGGCCGACCGGGCGACCTCCGTAGCTCGCCGCGGACGCTGTGACCGAGTCGGTAACCGTCGGCCCGGCTCCTAGCGCCTCTACCGAGCCGACCGCGAAAGTCGGAAAGCACTGGATCGCGCTGATCGCGCTGGCGAATCTCGGCCTGTCACTGGCGTACCTGGCCCCGCTCGGAGTGCTGCTGCCCAATCAGGTCCAGGCGATCGCCGGATCTGTGCACAAGGTCGCCGCGCTGGGCCTGGTGACGGGTCTCGGCGCCGTCGTGGCGATGATCGCCAACCCGGTCGCCGGTGCCTTGTCGGACCGCAGCACAAGCCGCTTCGGGCGGCGCCGATGGTGGACGCTGGGCGGTGCGCTGGCAGGGGCTGCGGCGCTCGCCCTGCTGGCGGGGCAGCACACGCTGGCCGGCGTGATCCTTGGCTGGTGCCTGGCCCAGGCCGGCCTGAACGCGATGCAGGCCAGCCTCAATGCGGCCGTTCCCGATCGCGTGCCGGTGCCCCAGCGTGGCGTGGTGTCAGGCTGGATCGGGTTGCCGCAGACCGTCAGCGCCGCAGTGGCGGTGCTGCTAGTGACGCGGGTCGTCACGGGCAACGCCGGGTACCTGCTGATCGCTGTGCTTGTGATCGCCTTCGTGCTGCCGTTCGCGGTCAGCACCCCGGACCAGCGAATCAGCCGCGCCGACCGGCCGCCGTTCGCCATCCGCGACTTCGCCAGGTCGTTCTGGCTGAGCCCGCGGCTGCACCGCGACTTCGCCTGGGCCTGGCTGACCCGGTTCGTCATGAGTCTCGGCAACGCCATGGCAGTGCTGTACCTGCTGTACTTCCTGCGGGACCAGATTCACTACAGCCGGCTGTTTCCCGGCCAGACGGCCGAGGACGGCCTGCTCGTCCTCGTGAGCATCTACACCGTCGGCGTCGTCCTCACCGCGGTGGCCGGCGGCGCGCTATCCGACCGGATCGGCCGTCGCAAGCCGCTCATCACCGTCGCGGGGCTGGTCATGGCGGTGCCCGCGGTCATGCTGGCGCTGTGGCCGACGTGGCCCGTCGCCGTCGCCTTCGCCGCGCTTTTCGGGCTGGGCTTCGGCGCGCACCTGTCGGTCGACCTGGCGCTCGCCACCCAGGTGCTGCCGTCGGCCGACGGGCGGGGCAAAGACCTCGGCATCATCAACGTCGCGAGTTACGGGGCCCAGGTGCTATCCCCGGCCATCGCCGCGCCGCTAGTCAGCGAACTCGGCGGGTACCGCACGCTCTACCTGACCGTCGCCGCCGTCACCGCGCTGGGCGCCGTGCTGGTATGGAAAGTCCGTTCAGTCCCGTAGCCAGCTTCGCCATGGAGGCCAGTCAGGCTCGGCGGAGGCAGGATCTTGTGGCCGGCCCGTATCCGGTCCCCAGCAGCCGGATACGGGCCGGCCGGGATCACGGCGAGCTGACAGTGACGGTCACCGTGTTGGAGTCGTTGGCCAGGTAAAGGTCATTACCGAGGTAGGAGGCCTGGATGTCGTTCTGGCCCAGGAGCAGCGCCTTGGTCGGCGCGCTCAGGATGGCCACGCCGTCCACGAGCTGCACCACGCCGATGCCCTTGTCGGGGCCTGGCAGCGACAGGTCGTAGAACCCGATCTCGCCGGTCGCGTCGGCGGGCATCCGCAGGGTGAAGACCGGCGGCGCCTGGCCTTCTACGATCTGGGTCGTGCTGGCCGACAGCACCATCGACGGCCGCGACTTAGTCACGGTGACGGTCACCGTGTTGGAGTCGTGTGCCGCATAGATGTCATTGCCTGAGTAGGAGGCCTGGATGTCGTTCTGGCCCATGAGCAGCGCCCTGGTGGGCGTGTGCAAGGTGGCCACGCCGCTCACGATCTGCGCCACGCCGATGCCCTTGTCGGGGCCTGGCAGCGACAGGTTGTAAAACCCGATCTCGCCGGTCGCGTCGGCGGGCATCCGCAGGGTGAACACCGGCGGCGCCTGGCCATGCTCGATCTGGGTAGTGCTGGCCGACAGCACCATGGACGGCCGCGGCTTGGTCACGGTGACGGTCACCGTGTTGGAGTCGTGTGCCGCGTAGGTGTAGTCGCCGCCGTAGGACGCCCAGACGTGGTTTTCACCTACGACCAGTGCCTTGGTGGGCGTGTGCAGGGTCGCCACGCCGTCCACGAGTTGCGCCGCGCCGATGCTCTTGCCGGAGTCCGGCAGCGCGAGGTCATGGAACGAGACCACGCCGGTGGCGTCTGCGGGCATCCGCACGGTGATCACCGGCGGCGCCTGGCCCCGCTCGATCTGG
>JASHTT010000233.1 GCA_030040415.1 Streptosporangiaceae bacterium
CGACCTGGACGGCGCGCCAGGACCGGCGCTGGTGCCTGACCGCGGCCTGTGCATTCCGGCGGGCACGGCCTACCAGTTGCGCTCCGACCGGTCCGCCGGGTTGCGCATGGACATGGTCGCGCTGCCCGCCGCCGACCGGGCCGGTGTGCCGCTCGGCCGAGACCTGCAAGACTGCCCGGTCGAGACGACCGGAGATCGGCGGTTCCGCGTCCTGTTCGGCCCCGGCCGCGACTGCGCGGTAGCGACCCAGTTCGTCGGCGAGATCCCGCCAGGCCGGGCACCGCAGCACAGCCATCCCTACGACGAGGTCGTCCTGATCCTGCAAGGCACCGGCGTCGCTCACCTGGCCGGGGCCCACCGCGACCTTTCCGCGGGCACGTGCCTGCACCTGCCGCCCGGGCTGCCGCACTGCCTGGAGAACACGGGCCAGCGAGCGATGCGCGTTCTCGGCGTCTTCCACCCGGCCGACACCCCGGCCGCGAAGCTGACCGAGCCTGGACGGGTCAGCAGACGTAGGTGAGCAACGGGACGAACTGATCGGCCGACGTCAGGGAGCCGTGCATGCCGACTAGAGCCGACTCACGCGGCTCGGCGGCCGTCGCGACCACCGCCGACGCACCGATCGGGGTGACGACGACGTCGCCTATGCGGTCCGCCACCCGCGGGTCCACGGGACCGAACCAGCCGTCTGCTACCGCCTGCTCGCGGCGCACCACCCGGAAGTCGTCGCCAAGGCTCTCCTGCCACGCGGCATGCACGTCAGCCGCGGCGCCCGGCTGGGCGTAGACATGCCGCGCCCGTGGCTCGCCGCCGAGCAGCGCGACCCCGGAGCGCAGCGCGGGACGCGCGTCCACGTCCACCCGCCGCTCCGCAGGAACATCGACCATCCCATGGTCGGCGGTGATGTGCAGTGCGGTGCCGGACGGCAGCGCCGAAGCGAGCTGCTCGGCGAGCCGGTCCACGTGACCGAGCTGGAAGCGCCAGGCCGCCGACTCGCAGCCGCAGACGTGACCGGTCGCGTCCAGATCCCCCGTGTAGACCATGGCGAACGCCGCCGGCGCCGCACTAAGCGCGGACACGGCCCGCGCCACCAGGGCTCCCGGCGTGTCCGCGGCGACGTACGTGGCACCGCGCATGGCTGCGACCGACAGCCCGCTGTCCCGGAAGGCACCGGCCGCAACGCGGTAGGCCGGGACTCCCGCGGCGGCGGCACGCTCGAAGATCGTCGTCCCGGGCTGCCAGCTCAGCGGGTCCACGGTCTTATCCCAGCGCAGCGCGTTCAGCAGCCGGCCGGTGCCCGGCACGCGCACCTGGTAGCCGAGCAGCCCGTGCTGGCCCGGCGGCCTGCCCGTACCGAGTGAGCCCAGGCTGGTCGCGGTGGTGGCCGGGAATCCCGCAGTCAGGTAGCTGCCCCTGGCCGCGAGCCCGGACAGGAACGGTGCCGCGGCGGCGTTGCGCTGCAGCAGCTCCCAGCCGAGCCCGTCCACGACGAGCAGGCAGACGCGCGACGCAGCCGGAAGGCCGAACGTGTCCTCCTCGCCCAGCACGCCTGCCGACGCCAGCAGTGACCGGCTCAGGTCTGCCAGCGTGTTCTGTCCGTAGGCGAGTGGCATCGCCATCGTCACCAGGTTCCCCGTAACGCGATGCTCAATCGTCAGGGCCGGCTCGTCGCCTCGGTCAGCGCCTGGGCGAAATCGATAACTTGCTGCACGGCTTCCTCGCCGTCCGCCGCCACACTCACCCGAACCGTCAGGTCATCGGCGGTCAGCGTGCCGGAGTAGCCGTGGTCCGCGTCGCAGTTCTCGTCACCGCAGTGCGCTGGCTCAATCTCGATGTGCGAGAGCACATTCCAGCCGATCGTCAGTACCGCCTCGCTCGGCATGGACCCGGGCTTGTACTTGTCCGGGTCGGCGAAGACCCGGGTCAAAGCGACCGACGAGATGCGGGAGTGGCGTACGGCCTCGGTGCTGGTCTCCGCCTGCGGGCGCGAGTCCGGGTCGTTCTCGTCCGCCGGGTACTCGTCGGTGTGCGAGTACACCAGCCGCGTCGGGGTGAGCGCCATGACCGTGGCGTGCCGCCGCACCTCCATGCCTGGATCGAAGTGCGCGTCGTGGATCACGACGAAGGAGACCACGTGCTCGGTCCCCACGGCCGATGACACCGCGTCGTAGACGAGGCCCGGGTAGTAGCCGCTCCGCTCGATCGCGGCCTGCAGCGCGCTGCCAGTCGCCTTGGTTTCGCTCATGTGCCCATCCTGCCCTGTTCGGGCACCGGCAGGTACCGGAGCACCGCCATGTCACCAACATGGGACACTCCCGCCAGTACCAGACGCCCCCGGGCCAAACCCGTCGGCGGGCGATGACCAAGCAGCCGCGGCGCCGCTTCGTCGGCGACGAACACCGGCGCCACGGCGAGCAGTAGCTCGTCCGCCAGGCCGTCCGACAGGAACTGCGCAAGCAGCCCGGCGCCGCCCTCGACCATGAGCCGACCGATGCCACGACCGGCCAGGTCCGCAAGCACCGCGCCGAGACTGACTTGCCCCGGCGGTCCCGGCGGCCCCGGCACGTCGACCACGGTGCCAGCGCCAGCCAACGCGGCGCGCAAACCGGCAGCCACGGCAGCCGGCGCGTAGACCAACGGCGGGCTGGCTGGATCCGCGAAGACCCTGGCGGCCCGGTCCAGATTGCCGCTGCCGGTGACAGTCACGCGCAGCGGGCTGGCAGGCTGCCCGGCGTCCAGCCGCCGCTGGCGCCGCGCCGCCGACCGGACCTTCAGCGCCGGATCGTCGATCCGGATCGTGCCCGCCCCGACCATGATCGCATCGGAGCGCGACCGCAGCTCGTCCACGCGGTCCAGGTCCGTCTCGTCGGACAGCACAAGCCGGACGGGGCTGGCGTCATCGATGTAGCCGTCTGCCGACATCGCGGCGGACAGCAAGACGTGCGGTCGGCTCGCCATCGACCCTCCACCGTGGCTGCTATCCGGGCGGCAGCGGGCCAGTACCGAGCGCCGCCCGCAGCCGTCCGGCGTACTCCTCGGCCTCCTCGTCGCTGGCGTACCGGCCACGCGGCCAGAAGAAACCGCGCAGCCCGTCTCCCTTGGTCCGCGGCACCACGTGCACGTGCAGGTGCGGCACGCTCTGGCTGACTACGTTGTTCGCAGCCACGAAGGTGCCCTGGCAGCCGAGCGCCGACGGCATCACCGCGCTGATCCGCTGCACGTGCAGGAAGAACGGGCCGACGGAACGAGCCGGCAGGTCCGCGAGCGTTTCGGCGTGCTCGCGAGGCAGCACGAGCACGTGGCCCTTGAAAACCGGCCTCGCGTCGAGGAACGCCACCGCCTCCTCGTCGGCCAGGACAACCTGGGCTGGCGCCAACCCGGCGATGATGTCGCAGAACACGCAGTCGCTGATTTCGCCCTTCCTTCCCCGCGCGGCGCAGGGTGCACAAGCAGGCCGGCAGCTTCATCCGGCAGGCTGACCAGGTGCAGCCGACAAGCTGACGCGCGACAGCGAAGCCGAGAATACGCTGGACTGATGTCAGTGCTCTACGCCTGGCTGCGCCGCCACCCGTTGCTGGTGGACAGCGGCCTAGCCCTGGTTCTCGCCGTGATCAGCGTGCCGACGGACGACTTGCGGCCAGCCCCGGTTGCCTTGCTGACGGTGCTCATGGTCGTGCCGGTCGCGTTCCGGCGCAAGGTACCGATCTGGGCCCTCGGGGTATGCCTGGCCTGCGCCATCGCCCAGCTCTTCGGGCCAGGGCCAGCGCCCTCGGACGTCGCGGTGCTCGTGCTGATCTACACGATTGCCGCTTACCGCCCGCGTCGCTACTCGGTGATCGCGCTCATCACGTGCCTGCTCGCCGCCGTCGTCGCGGTTGTGGTCTGGACTCCGCTGCAGCGCGTCGGCGTGCTCGACGGGCTGTACTTCGGCGCCGTGCTGTTCGGCGGCAGCGCACTGATCGCCTGGACCATCGGCGACTCCATGCGATTCAGGCGCGGCTACTACGCCGCGCTCGAGGAGCGGGCTGCCCGGCTGGAAGCCGACCGGCACGTGCAGGCCAAGATGGCGGCGGCCGCCGAGCGCGCCCGGATCGCCAGGGAGTTGCACGACGTGATAGCGCACCACGTCAGCGTCATGGTCGTGCAGGCCGACGGGGCCAGCTACGCGCTGCACGCCGATCCCGCCAAGGCTGAGGCAGCGCTCAAGGCGATATCGAGCACGGGCAGGCAGGCGCTGGGCGAGATGCGGGCGCTGCTCGGCGTGCTCCGCTCGGCCGACGACCGCGCGGCGCTCGCGCCCCTGCCGGGGCTCGGCGAGCTGCGCGAACTCCTCGACCAGGCGCGGGCGGCAGGCCTTGGCGTGACCTACACGCTCAGCGGGGTTCCCAGGGACCTGCCCGAGGGCGCCGAGCTCGCCGCATACCGCGTCGTGCAGGAGTCGCTGACCAACACCCGCAAGCACGCCGGGCCTGACGCGTCGGCCTCGGTCACGCTGCGGTACGAACCGGACTGGCTCATCGTCGAGGTCACCGACAACGGCATAGCCGGTCCGACGGCAGACAGCGCCGGCAACGGGCTGGCCGGCATGCGTGAGCGGATCCAGATGTATGGCGGCACCGTCGAGGCCGGGCCACTGCCGGGCGGCGGATTCGGCGTGCTGGCCCGGCTGCCGTGCCCCCGGCATGAGGCGCCGCGCAAGAGCGCAGCCCACGCCCGGGCGCCTGCGACGGATCCGGACTGGGCGACGGCGGGACTGGAAGCCGAGACGGTATGAGCCAGCTAGCCGACGGCGCTCCGGTCATCACGATCGTCCTGGTAGACGACCAGGAGCTGGTCAGGGCCGGTTTCCGGATGGTGCTCGACGCCCAGCCGGACATGCGGGTAGTCGGCGAGGCGGCTGACGGGCTGGCCGCGATCGAAATGGCCAGGACCTGCCCGGCGGACGTCATGGTGATGGACGCCCGGATGCCGCGCCTTGACGGAGTGGAGGCGACCAAGCGGATCCGCGAGGCCGGCGACAGGCCGCGCGTGCTGATGCTTACGACCTTCGATCTTGACGAGTACGCGTTCGCCGCGCTTAAGGCCGGCGCTAGCGGGTTCCTGCTCAAGGACGTGCCGCCCGAGGAACTGCTGTTCGCGATCCGCGCGGTGCACTCGGGCGACTCGGTCGTGGCGCCGTCCACGACCCGGCGCCTCATCGACAGGTTCGCTGCGCTGCTGCCGGGTGGCGAACCCGATCCCCCGGCCGAGCTCGGCGAGCTGACCGAGCGCGAACGGGAGGTGCTGACGCTTGTCGCGCAAGGGCTGTCCAACCAGGAGATCGCCCACCGGCTGTTCGTCTCCGAAGCGACAGTGAAGACACACGTCGGCCGGGTGCTGGCGAAGCTCGGCCTGCGTGACCGGGTGCAGGCCGTCGTCTTCGCCTACGAGCACGGCCTCGTCCGCGCTGGCCATCGGCCCTGACCCGGCCGGTGCCACAAGGCGGCCTGGCGACGCGCCTTAGCTGCGAGAATGGCTGCGTGCCCAGTAGCGACAACGCCGACGGCGGCTGGCTGCTGCTCGTCTACCGCGTGCCGTCCGAGCCCACCAGGCTTCGAGCCGCAGTGTGGCGCCGTATTAAGAGCCTCGGCGCCATCTACCTGCAGAACTCGGTGGCCGCGCTACCGGCCAGCCCGGCGGCCGAAAGGTCGCTGCGACTGCTGCGTAACGAGATACTCGAGATGTCCGGTACCGCGATGCTCATGTCCTGCTCAGTGCTGGCAGGCGAGGCCGAGATCCGGTCCGCGTTCACCGCCGCCCGGGACGACGAGTACGAAGAAATCATCGACAAGTGCCGGGACTTCCTCGGCGAGGTCGAGAAGGAGTACGCCGACAGCCACTTCAGCTATGCCGAGCTCGAAGAGAACGAGGTTGACCTGATCAAGCTGCGTACCTGGCTGCAGCGAGTGCGCGAACGGGACGTGTTCGGCGGGGCCGGCCTCCAGGCAGCGCTCAGCTCGCTGGCGGAGTGCGAGGAGAAGCTTGAGGCGTACGCGACGCGTGTCTACGCCGAGGAAGCAGAGAGCCACTGACCGCCCGCCGCAGGCTCACCGGCAGCAGCACGACCAGCACCACCGGCAGCAGCCACCAGGCCGTGACCCCCGCCTTGCCCAGGCCGTACGTCCCGGCCAGGCCGACTACGACGCCGGCCGCGACCACCCAGTCGTCGCCGATCACGAAGTCGTACCAGAAGGCACCGAACGACCGGAGCCAGCGGGCTACCGCGTTCCCCGCCCCGACCTGAGCGTTTGCTTCAGCCATCTCAGTGCACCCCCTGCCCGGCGACCCGCTGGGTGTCCCTGGCCAGCGCCGGAGGGGCCGACGACCGGCGGAGCAAGGCGACGAGCCCGATGGCGAAGAGCGCAACCGCCGGGATGATGGCCAGCAGCGCCGCATCGGATCCCGGCCAGCCCGCCCCCGCGCCCTCAGCGCCCCAGAACATGCCGAAGCTGGTCAGCATGACCCCGACGATGAACTTCATCGTGTTCTCTGGCACCCGCGCCAGCGGCGCCTTGACCGCGAATCCGACAGCGGCGACGATCACGATCGCGCACAGCGCGGCAATGGATGCCAGCCCGACGTTCCGTGCGTTGCTGCCGAACGTCAGCACGATGAACACGACCTCGAGGCCTTCGAGCAGCACGCCCTTGAACGACAGCGTGAACCCGTACCAGTCAGGCACGACGCCGACGCGCCTGACCTGCTGGCCGGACGCCTCCGCGACGTGCTCGGCGTACAGCCTGTCCTCGTCGTGCAGGGCCTTGTTCCCGCTCGCCCGCAGGATCGCCTTGCGTATCCACTGCAAGCCGAAGATAAGCAGCAGCGCGCCGACGACCACCCGCAGGCCGCGCAGCGGGATCTCCGAGACCGCCGGGCCCAGCACGGCGACGATCACGGCGAGAACGCCGAGCGCGGCCGCTACCCCGGTACTCGCCGACCGCCAGTCGCGTGTGGTCCCGGCCGCCAGCACGATCGTCGTGGCCTCCACCGCCTCGACCGCGCAGGCGAGGAACACCGCGATGAACAGAGCGCTGCTGCTGGCGTCCAACGTGGCCTCCGATGCGCGTCTGCCAGCGGATTGCGCCTAGACCCCACTGACCTAGTAAGTATAACAGCCGTCACATCCAAAAACTGACAGCCGTTATCCAGACCGGCTTCTCCCAGGCGGGAAATCAGGGTAGCAACCCGGCAGGCACTAGGCTCGGACCGTGACGACCATCTCCCTTGACTTCAGCCAGCAGCCAGCCCGCAGCGCGACCGCCGACGGCCTCGTTATCGGGGTCACCGAAGGCCCCGATGGGCCTCTACCGGCGCCCGGGTCGCAAGACGCGGACGCCGCCCTCGACGGCACGCTGGCAGCCACGCTCGCCGCACTCGGCGCCACTGGCAAGCGGGAGGAGGTCACCAGGATTGCCACGGCTGGGCGGCTTGCCGCACCGCTGATTGTCGCCGTCGGGCTCGGGCCAGGCGAGGAGGACCTTGAGACGCTGCGTCGCGCCGCCGGCGCCGCAGTCCGGTCGCTGGCCGCCGGCCACGCTGCCTCGATAGCGATCTCGCTGCCGTGCCGGGACGAGGCGGAGACCGAAGCGGTGGCCCTCGGCGCCCTGCTCGGCGGCTACCGCTTCGACAGGTATCGCAGCAGCGCCAACGGCGCCAACCTCAGCCTGACAGTGCTCACCTCGGCACCCGGCGCCGAGGCAGCGGTGCGCCGCGCACAGGTGCTCGCCGCGGCGATAACCCTGGTCAGGGACCTGGTGAACACGAGCCCGTCGCACCTGTACCCGGAGGTCTTCGCCACCCAGGCGGCGGAGGTGGCGCGGGCCGTGGGCATCGAGGTCGAAGTGCTCGACGACTCGGCGCTCGCGAGCGGTGGCTACGGCGGCATCACAGGCGTCGGCCAGGGATCGGTGCATCCGCCGCGCCTGGTCCGGCTCAGCTACCGGCACCCGGATGCCGCCAAGACCGTCGTGTTCGCCGGGAAGGGCATTACGTTCGACTCCGGTGGCCTCTCGCTGAAACCGCCGAAGGCCATGGAGGCGATGAAGTCCGATATGGGCGGCGCGGCCGCGGTACTGGCGGCGCTCCAGGCCATCGCGGCGTTGCGGCTTCCCGTGAACGTGGTTGGCTACCTCCCACTGGCGGAGAACATGCCCGGTGGCGGCGCGCAGCGGCCGTCGGACGTGATCACGATCTTCGGCGGCAAGACGGTCGAAGTGCTGAACACCGACGCGGAGGGCCGCCTTGTCCTCGCCGACGCGCTGGCCAGGTCCGAGCAGGACTCGCCTGACCTGCTGGTTGATGTCGCGACCCTGACTGGCGCGCAGGTCATCGCGCTCGGCCCACGGATCAGCGGCGTGATGGCCAACGACGACAAGGTCCTGGCGGGTGTCGTCGACGCCGCCCGCCGGGGCGGCGAGCAGGCCTGGCCGATGCCGCTGCCCGACGAGCTCAGGAAGGGCCTGGACTCGGCGGTCGCGGACATCGCCAACGTGGCCGGCGAGCGCGTGGCCGGCATGCTCATCGCCGGCCTGTTCCTGCGGGAATTTGTACCGGACGGCGTGCGCTGGGCACACGTGGACATCGCCGGGCCGGCATTCCACGAGGGCGAGCCTTACGGGTACACGGCCAAGGGCGGCACTGGCGCCGCCACGCGGATGCTCGTGCAGATCGCCGCCGACGTGGCTGACGGCCGGCTGTAACAGACAAGGGAGTCTCTCGTGACAGACAGCGGCGGCGCTGGGGCGCAGAGCTACGACATCGTGATCCTCGGCGGCGGTAGCGGCGGCTACGCCTGCGCGCTGCGCGCGGCGGAACTCGGCAAGCGCGTTGCACTCGTCGAGAAGGACAAGGTCGGCGGCACCTGCCTGCACCGCGGCTGCATCCCGACCAAGGCGCTGCTGCACTCCGCCGAGGTCGCCGACCTGGCCCGTGAAGGGTCTGCGTTCGGCGTGCGGACCAGCCTCGACGGCGTTGACATGAGCGCGGTCAATGCCTATAAGGACAAGGTCGTGACCAGGCTCTGGCGCGGGCTCACCGGGCTCGTCGACAGCAGGCACATCGAGACCATCGCGGGCGAGGGCAGGCTCGTGTCGCCCACGGCAGTTCGCGTCGGCGAGCGCCTCATCGAGGGTGAGTACGTGGTGCTGGCCAGTGGCTCGGAGTCGCGCAGCCTGCCCGGCCTGCAGATTGACGGGCAGCGCGTGATCTCCAGCGAGCACGCGCTGACGCTGGACCACGTGCCGGCCTCCGTCGTGATTCTCGGCGGCGGCGTGATCGGCGTCGAGTTCGCCAGCATCTGGCGTTCGTTCGGGGCCGAGGTGACCATCGTCGAGATGCTTCCCCATCTGGTGCCTACCGAGGAGGAGTCGAGTTCCCGGCTTCTCGAGCGTGCCTTCCGACGTCGCGGTATCGGATTCAAGACCGGCACCAGGTTCGAAGGCGTCAAGGACACCGGGGCTGGTGTCACGGTCAGCGTGGATGACGGCTCGACGATCGACGCCGAACTGCTGCTGGTCGCTGTTGGCCGCGGCCCGGTATCGGCCGGACTCGGCTACGAGGAGGTCGGCGTCGCGATGGAGCGGGGGTTCGTGCTAGTCGACGAGTACTGCCAGACGAATGTCCCGGGCATCTACGCCATCGGTGACCTGCGGCCCGGACCCCAGCTGGCACACGTCGGCTTCGGCGAGGGCATCATGGTCGCGGAGCGGATCGCAGGATTGCACGTGGTCCCGATCGACTACGACGGCGTCCCCAGGATCACGTACTGCGACCCGGAGGTGGCCTCGGTTGGCATCACCTCGGCGACAGCGGCAGAACGCGGCATCGACTTCACCGAGTTCACCTACGACCTGGCAGGCAACGGCCGCAGCCAGATCCTGCAGACGGCCGGCGCGGCGAAAGTCATCGCGACCGCCGGCGGCGGTCCGGTGCTCGGCATCCACCTAGTCGGCGGTCACGTCGGCGAGCTCATCGCCGAGGCGCAGCTGATCTACAACTGGGACGCGACGCCAGCTGACGTCGCCCAGCTCATCCACCCGCACCCCACCCAGTCCGAGGCCATCGGCGAGGCGCACCTCGCACTGGCCGGTAAGCCCCTGCACGTCCACGGGTGACCCGCGCAGCCCACGGACCGGAGCACCCTCGCACGTTAGAGTCGCTACAACCGAAGAGGAGTCACGGGCACCATGTCGGTCTTCGTATCGATGCCACAGCTCGGTGAGAGCGTCACCGAGGGCACAGTCACGCGCTGGCTGAAGCGCGAGGGCGAACACGTTCAGGCCGACGAGCCGCTCCT